>NZ_VCQL01000040.1:0-20298 GCF_005937175.1 Halomonas sp. ATBC28
GTCCGGCAGTAGGCGAGTGCAACTGGCGGAAATTCTGCAACTGTTCCAGGCTCAGCTCGTAGCCGCTGAGGTGGAGCAGCGAGTAAAGCAGCATGGAGCCGTGGCCATTGGAGAGCACAAAGCGGTCACGATCGGCCCACTTGGGGTCTTCGGGATTGTGCTTGAGGTAGTCATTCCATAGCACCTCGGCGATATCAGCCATACCCATGGGGGCGCCCGGGTGGCCGGATTTGGCCTTCTGAACGGCATCCATGGACAGGGCGCGAATGGCATTGGCTAGCTCAAAACGGGACGGCATGGGGGTGCTCCTCGCCTGAAAACAGAAATTATAAAGGCGCTATTGTCGCTGACTTCCCATGTTGCGGCAAATGTAGCGGCAAATTCTGGGGATCACGTTCTGGGAAGCATCGCCGACAGCGTGTAGACTCTGCCTCCCGACGCGGTAGAAAAGTAATGCTATCGCTTCACTAATACGGGCAGGGGACACCTGCCATGATTTCCTGCTGATGCTGTGGATTAAATACAGCCGTCATACAGAGGGTAGAGTGCGCGATGAGCGAATATTCCCTGTTTACCTCCGAGTCCGTCTCCGAAGGTCATCCCGATAAGATTGCCGATCAGATCTCTGACGCAGTGCTAGATGCCATTATCGCCCGCGATAAACAGGCCCGCGTTGCCTGTGAAACCATGGTGAAAACCGGGGTGGCGATCATTGCCGGTGAAATTACCACCTCCGCCTGGGTCGATTTAGAAACCCTCGTGCGTGATGTGATTATCAGCATTGGCTATAACTCGTCCGACGTGGGCTTTGACGGCGCGACCTGCGGCGTGGTTAACCTGATTGGCAAGCAGAGTGTCGAGATTGCCCAAGGCGTTGACCGCAGCAAACCGGAAGATCAGGGCGCTGGCGACCAGGGCTTGATGTTTGGCTACGCGACTAACGAAACCGACTCTTTTATGCCGGCACCGATCCACTACTCTCACCGGCTGGTCGAACGTCAGGCCGAACTGCGTAAAAATGGCCTGTTGCCGTGGCTACGCCCGGATGCCAAGAGTCAGGTAACCTTCCGCTATAACGCCGAAGGCCAGCCCTGCGGTGTCGATGCCATCGTTCTCTCTACCCAGCACGACCCAGATATTGATCAGGAAGACCTGCGCAAAATGATCAAGCGCGAGGTCATCGAGCAGGTGATCCCCGCTGAGTGGTTGGATGAGAGTACCCAGTACCATATCAACCCGACCGGCAAATTCGTGATTGGTGGCCCGGTAGGTGATTGTGGGCTGACTGGACGTAAAATTATCGTCGACACCTACGGCGGCATGGCACGCCACGGTGGTGGCGCGTTCTCGGGCAAAGACCCCTCTAAAGTGGATCGCAGCGCCGCCTATGCGGGCCGCTATGTGGCCAAGAACGTGGTGGCCTCAGGCCTGGCTGACAAGTGTGAGATTCAGGTCTCCTACGCGATTGGCGTTGCCGAGCCGACCTCGGTCTCCATCGACACTTTCGGCACCGGTAAAATTGACGATGCCAAGATCGTTGCACTGGTTCGCGAGCACTTTGATCTGCGCCCCTACGCGATCACCAAAATGCTTGACCTGCTGCACCCGATGTATCAGCTCACCGCCGCTTACGGCCACTTTGGCCGGGCACCGTTCGAGCACAGCTACACCTGGAACGATGATAAAGGCCAAGCGCATACCGAAACCTTTACCGCCTTCCCGTGGGAAAAGATTGATAAGGCTGAAGCACTGCGTAAGGCCGCCGGTTTGTAAGAGATTCGCTACACCGTTTGTAAGAAATGGATTAAATCGCCCCTTTGGCTTCGGCCGAGGGGCTTTTTTTATGTCCGTTGCGTTAGGCTAAGCCTAAAAGCTGATGTGTTACCGCGGGGGTAAGCAATGTTGTTGAGTGTACGAACTTGGCTATTGGGTAGCCTTATCTGGCTTGTCACTTTTTCCGCACAGGCTGCCCAATGCCCTGATTGGCCGGAGGAGCGCCTAAGCCGCGAAAGCAAGGCGCTGGCTGAGCAGGTTCACCGCTGGGACACTGCCTACCATGACGAGGGCGCCGCGCTGATCGATGATGCCCTTTACGACCAAGCGGTTGAGCGCCTAGCCACTTGGCAGCGTTGCCTGGGCACTGTACCGGACCATCGCCCGCTTACACGCGTTACACGTAGCAGCGGCACTCTTGAGCATCCGGCTGCGCAGCGTGGGCTTGATAAAGCCGATGACGATGGCGTCAGACGTTTTACCAGCCGCCGCGAAGACCTGTGGATCCAGCCCAAAGTGGACGGCGTGGCGATTACGTTGCGCTATGAAAATGGCGAACTGGTCGAAGCCGTTAGCCGTGGCGACGGCGAGCGGGGCCAGGACTGGACAGTCCGTGCCCAACAGATACCTGCCATTCCCAATACGCTACCCGAGCCTATTTCTGCAGTGCTCCAAGGCGAGCTGTATTGGCGGTTAACCCAACACGTGCAGTCGCGTTCACCCGCATCGGGTGCACGGGGTGCCGTGGCGGGAGCAATGGCGCAATCCTCCCCCACAGCGGCCACCCTTGAGCGTATTGGCCTGTTTGTCTGGGGCTGGCCCGATGGCCCTACCGCAATGCAGGAACGTTTAGCACGGCTAAGTGAACTGGGCTTTGATAGCGCTGACTACACTCATCCACTGGATGACCGCCATGATGCCGGTTATTGGCGCGATAGTTGGTTTAACGGGCCGTTGCCGTTTGCCACCGACGGGGTGGTGATTAAGCAAGCCGAGCGACCCGGTGTACGCCGCTGGTCATCATCACCGCCTGAATGGGCCATTGCCTGGAAATATCCCGCCCAGCAGGCGCTAGCGGAAGTGCGCGGCATTGAGTTTCGTGTTGGGCGCACTGGGCGTGTGACGCCGTTGGTGTGGCTTAATCCGGTGCTGCTAGAGGGGCGGCGTATTAGCCGCGTCTCGTTAGGCTCACTGGAGCGCTGGGAGTCACTGGATGTCCGTCCCGGTGACCAAGTAGCGATTTCGCTAGCGGGATTAACGATTCCCAAGTTAACCGAGGTGGTGTGGCACACTCAGGAGCGCTCGCCGCTGACACCGCCTTCACCCCAGCGCTTTAACCTGCTGAGCTGCTTTGAATTAACGCCCGGCTGCGATGATCAATTGCTGGCGCGGCTTAGCTACCTTGGCGAGCAGCTTGGTATGCAGGGTATCGGTGAAGGTACTTGGCAAGCGCTAATGGATGCGGGCGTAGTCACGCATTTACTGGACTGGCTGGATGTCGAACCGCGCCAGCTGCAACAGGCCTACGGCATTGGTGAGGCGACCGCTGAAACGTTACTGGAACAGTTTCAAGTCGCCAAGGGCAAGTCGTTTTCGGCCTGGTTAAGCGCGCTGGGGGCGCCGCCAGGTAGCGAGTCGGTTCGCGGGGATTGGGATGAGCTAGCGGGCTACCAGCGCGAACAGTGGCAAGCCGTTCCCGGCGTTGGCCCGGTTCGCGCTGACGCGCTGGTAGCATTTTTTAGCCACCCCGAGATACAGCACATGGCTCGACAGCTTAACGAAGCAGGTGTGGCTGGTTTTTAGCCTAGTCCTGTGAGACGCAGCATCAAACCCAGATAAAGCGGAATCAGCAGCGGCGCGAGCAGTGTCGTCACCAGCACCGCTAATGCGCCTTTTTGCGGTTGAATGCCCAGCTCCATGGCCACCACCACTACGTTGGAAGCCATGGGTACCACGCCTATCAACAGCAGCGCCATGGCCAGTTCCGTGGAAAGAGGTGCCGCCCACTGTAGTATTAAAGCGGCCCCCAACATAACGAGCGGCCAGAGCAGGTAGCGAAGACCCAGGCAGGCGGCTACAAAGCGTGAATCCCAGGCGGCAAGCGTTACTTGGCTAAGCGTCATGCCAATAATCATCATGCCCAGCAGTGTGTAGGTGGCGGGGAAGACTTGCAGCGAACTCATTACTGCAGCGGGTATGGTTATTTCAAGGGCGCTAAGCAGTAACGCGAATAGGAACGCATAGATAAGCGGTAAGCGAGAAATTTTGATCAAACTCTCACGTACGGAAAAACGTCCGCGTGCGCTAAGGTAAAAGCCCACGGTGAATTCGTAAATATTAATCCCCAGCATACAGAACAGGTAAAGAGTAACGCCTTCAGGGGGGAGCAAAATCAGCGCAATCGGTAGGCCGAAATAGCCGGTATTACCCGTTCCTGAGGAGAACGCCAGCAGAGCAGCCTCCTGTTCACCAAAACGGTGGCGAGTAATACGCTGTACCACCAGTGCCATCAGGCTTGCCAGAATGAACAGTGCTAATGTGAGTAAGAGGTAGTCAGGTGTTGGGCCGCCGTTCATCAGCGCGCGAAAAATCGTAAAAGGCGCTATCAGGTAAACCAGCAGCGTCGCAATCGGGCGAGGATCTAGCTTGAGTCGTTGGGCGGCGAGCCAGCCTAGCCCCACGTAGCTGAGTAGCATGAGTAGCGGCCCAACGAGCGCCCCAGGTGCAAGATCCATTTATCCTCCCGTCGTATGTGGTGGCCCGCTAACATGAGCCGAATTAAAGGCCAAGCGTGGAATCTTTCATTAGCCCCAGCGCGCTGGAACAGCGAGAATACCTCAAAATATCATCACTTTTGATCACTAATAAGGAAACCCCATGAGCAGCCATGAGCATCCGCTAGGTATCAGCTTTGAATTCTTTCCGCCCAGTACCGATGCTGGGCGCGACAAGCTGATTCACGTTCGCGATGAACTGGCCGCCCGAAAACCACGTTTTTTCTCGGTGACTTACGGTGCTGGTGGGTCTACCCAGGCGCGTACCCGTGAGGTGGTGCGTGCGGTCGGTGAAAGTGGCATTAATACCGCTCCGCATCTCTCCTGCATAGGCAGTGAAAAAGCGCAGTTGCGTGATCTGCTGGCGCAGTACCGTGAGGAAGGGGTCGAGAGCCTCGTCGCGTTGCGTGGTGATATGCCCTCAGGTATGGGAAGCATTGGTGAGCTACGTTATGCCAACGAACTGGTTGAGTTTATTCGCACGGAGACGGGCGCCCATTTCGACATCGCAGTGGCTGCTTATCCTGAATCTCATCCACAGGCGCCTAATCTTGATAAGGATGTGGAAAACTTTGCGCGTAAAATGAAGGCGGGCGCCAATATGGCCATCACCCAGTACTTCTTCACCGCTGACGCCTATTTCAACTTCGTTGATAAAGCCCGTGCGCTGGGCGTCGAGCAGCCGATTATTCCCGGTATCATGCCGATTACCAACTACACCAAGCTGGCGCGTTTCTCTGACGCCTGTGGAGCCGAGATCCCGCGCTGGATTCGCAAGCAGCTGGAGTCCTATGGCGACGACAGCGAAGCGATTGCTGCCTTTGGCACCGATGTAGTGAGCCGTCTTTGCCAGCGATTGCTGGAGGGCGGCGCGCCAGGCCTGCACTTCTACACGCTTAACCAAGCGGCGCCGGTGCTGAAAATCGTCGATAACCTGGCTGGTTAACCAAGCCGCTTTTCTTTGCCTACCTTGCGCCCATTAAAAAAACCCCGCTCAACAATTGTTGAGCGGGGTTTTTTTACGCTTAGCATTTAACGGCTTAAATCAATCAGCCAGCTTGTGCCGTTTTGCTACCACCACCGTGCATCTTACGCTGCATCATGAATAGCACGATACCAATCGCAAGGCCGGCAATGTCGGTATAGATACCGCCGTAGATTAAAAACAGCGCGCCCACTAGCATGACGACACGCTGCACTAGGTTAACGGGGCCAAAGAACCACGCTTGAACCATACCAGAAAGCAGCACAATGCCCAGCGTCGCGGTTAACCCAACGCGCAGAATCTGCATCGGTGAGCCTTCCATCAGCATGGCCGGGCTGTAGAAGAACATAAACGGCACAATGAACGCGGCCAAGCCAATCTTGAACGAGGCCACCGAGGTGCCCATGGGGTTGTCGCCGGAGATACCGGCCGCGGCATAGGAGGCCAAGGCAACAGGGGGTGTAATCGCGGAGACGACCGCAAAATAGAACACAAAGAAGTGAGCAATTAGCGGTTCAATGCCGATATTGATCAAGCCGGGAGCGACCACGGAAGCGGCCACCGCATAGGCAGCGGTAGTAGGCATACCCATGCCGAGTAGAATACTGATCAGCATGGCGAACACTAGTGCCAGCAGTTGGCTCACGCCCGCTAAGCCAAGTAGCAGTGACGAGAAACGCGCGCCCACACCGGTCAGCGAGATAACCCCGACGATTAAGCCCGCGCAGGCGCACACAGCGATAATCTGAATCGACATAGTGCCCGCTATTTGCAGCGCTTTAAGAATCGCCCGAAAGCCCATTTTATTGGGTGAGAGCCAGCTAACCACCGCGGCTGACGCGGTTGCCAAGGTGCCCGCGCGGATCACCGAGTAGCCCATAAACAGGGCGACAATCAGGATAATAATCGGCGCGAACAGATAGACCTGTTTTACCAGCTTCGAGAACAGCGGAATCTCATCTTTGCGCATGCCACGCATGCCTTTACGGGCGGCTTCAAAGTCGACCATAAAATAGATAGAGGCAAAATACAGAATCGCCGGAATAACAGCGGCAAGGGCGATTTCGGTATAGGGAATACCGGTCACTTCGGCCATGATGAACGCGCCCGCGCCCATAATCGGCGGCATGATTTGCCCACCGGTTGAGGCGGCTGCCTCAATCGCGCCTGCGCTACGTGATGGGTAGCCGACTTTCTTCATCAGGGGAATGGTCAATGAGCCGGTGGAAACCACGTTACCTGCCGAAGTACCGTTAATCATACCCATCAAGCCAGAGGCAAAAATGGCCACCTTGGCAGGGCCACCACGGGCACGGCCAGCTGCGGCAAAGGCAAAGTTAACGAAGTAGTCGCCTACTTTAGAGGCCTGTAGGAAGGCAGCAAAAATAATGAACAGAATAATATAGGTCGACGACACGGCGGTGGTGGGGCCGAGAATGCCTGCGTCGGTATACACCTGGCTAAAGAAGCGCTGTAGTGACAGCCCCGGATAGCCTAAAAAGCCTGGCAGATAGGGCCCGGCGAAAACGTAGGTCAGGAAAACCGCAGAAATAACCACCAGGGCCAGGCCTGCGACCCGGCGAGTGAGCTCCAGAATCAGTAGTGAGCCCGCAATCGCCGCCCAGGAAATGCCTGACGGTGCGAAAGAGGTACCCGTCGACATGCGGATATTGGTGTTGTAAGCCACTAACAAATAACCAGCGCTGGCCAGCGCGCAGACCATCAGTACCAAGTCTGCAGGATTGAAGCGATGCCGTGCCTGACGATAAAACCATGACAACACAACAGCCGCCGCTGTCGTCGCCATTAGCGGGTAGCCGTAGTGCCAGTTTTCAATGCTCGGGTCGATGCGCATGGCGCCGCCGCTGAGCGTTTGATACATCAACAGAACTTGCGCCAGAGTATAGGCGGCAGGAATCAGTAACGCGTAGCTAATCCATTTGATCCAGGCACCTGACGCCTGGTGATCGTCGTCGGCAAAACGGGCACCGGAAAAGAGCCCGTAACCGAGAATAAGCGCACCGGCAATATGCACGATACGAAACGACCAGGTTTCCATCGGATACACGTTGAGTGAAATCAGATGGAAACTTGAGTAAGCGATCGCTAATGCCGCAAACAGTAGGAACTGCCAGCCCGTAAACAGGCGGCGATTGGGTTCAACAACGTCTTCATCGACACCATCGGCAATGGACTCTGGTATCACTGACGCCGCGTGGGCATCATCCTTGAGATCATTGGGGTCTTGGTCGGTTTTGTGACTCATTAGAGTTCACCCTCACAGCAAAAGCAGACAAAGGGGTAGCAGCAGCGAAAGCTGCCCCGCCCGGCTGGGCCGGAAACGGGGCAGTCAGAACGGTAAACGTTGCTTAGTTGATCATGTCATCAGCAATTTCATAGCCGTTCTCTTCGTACCAGCGTGCAGCGCCGGGGTGAAACGGCAGCACGGTGTTGTGCTTGATGTTTTCTGGAATGGTGGTTTCAGCGCTGCGGTGCACAGAGCGCATGCGGTCGTTGTTTTCCATCGTCGCCTTGGTGACTTCATAAACGAAATCTTCCGGCAGGTCGCAGCCTGCGATAGCGAAGTTCCACATGGAGACAGCGCGGGCATCTTCTTCCAGCGTCGTATAGGTGTTGGCCGGAATCATGAATTCAGCTACGGGGAAGTTTTCCAGCACCGTGGCCAGCTCTTCCTCGTTAAACTCAATAATGTTGACGTCAGTTTGTACTTCTAACTGGCTAACGGCGGGAATCGGAATGCCGGCAGCGAAGGCGACCACGTCAAGCAGGCCATCCTGCAGTTGACCGCCCAAGTCTGACCAACCGCCGTTGCGACGCTCAAAGTTAACGCCCAGGGTTTCTAGAATCGCTGGGAAGTAGGTGTCAGAGGTTGAGGCAGCCGGGCCAAAACCGATGCGCGCGCCATCAGGAATATCGGAAATTGACTCAATACCGCTGTCAGAAAGCGCGGTAATGGAGAACGGCGTTTCATACATGGGGAACATGGCGCATACATTGTCCATCTTCATTCCAGGCGCTAGCGGACTTTCACCTTTAACGGCATCAGAAGCCGGGCCCATGGTGGTTAAGCCAAATGCCATATCGCCTGTGTGCACCAGTGCCAGGTTTTGAGTCGGGCCACCGGTGACTTCACCACCGCCAGATACACCCAGCTCATCAGCGATAAAGTTGGCCCAGCCTGAACCGTAGACGAAGTAAGTGCCGCCTTGGCTAGCGGTGCCCACGGTAAAGTTGTCGGGCCAATCAGAGCGGTCTGCTTGCGCTTGGGCACTGCTGGCAGCGGCTACAAGCAGAGCGCTGCTGGCGAGAAGAGTGAACGTTTTAGGCATATGTTTGCGCATGGCGAAAATTCCTAGCTGTTATTGGGGTTATATACTGACAGCGTCGATAAATGCGGCCAGTCGATACTGCGTTAAGCAGGGTATCCAAGGTATATAACAGCGATAGTTGTGCCATTTAAAGGTTATGATTTTTAAATCAGATGCTTATGAATTTTTTATTCAACTTTGGTGGAAAGCACTTTTTGTCATAGTGTCCGATTGTTCGCACGACGATGGCTATTTAGTGTGCGGATAACCGCACATAAATTATGTTGCCTGTAGTCTATCGGCTTGTGGGGCGGTAAGGAAAGCATGAGTACGCCATCCTTGGCGGGGTGGAGGTTAACGCGAGGGTTTACCTGGATCCAAAATACGTACGGGTTGCACATCCTGCTGCTTCTGATCTTCACGTACCTGGTTGACCCGAGTGGTCATTTCGGTAAGCGCGTCCTCTTCAATGGGAAGTTGCTCGAAGAAATCGCAACTGACGCATTCTCGGTAGCGAATACCGTTTTGCTCCCAGGCTCGGATCCGATCCATCGCCGCGCAGCGCGGGCAAGTAACACCGGCGATAAAGCGTTTCACACTAGACATCATTAGACTCCAAGAGCGCGCCCTCTAAGTGGAGGGCGCGCATAGGCTTTGCAGATTTAAGCAGCGCGAATGCCGCTATGGCGCAGTAGCGGTTCGACGCTCGGCTCTCGGCCTCGAAAGGCGACAAACAGGTCGGCTGCATCGCGGGCGCCGCCCTGCTCCAGGATTTCGCGACGAAAGCGCTGGCCCGTTTCAGGATCGAAAATACCGGTCTCTTCAAAGGCGCTCCAGGCGTCCGCCGAGAGCACTTCAGCCCACTTGTAGCTGTAGTAACCAGCCGCATAGCCACCGGCAAACACGTGGCCAAAACTATTTTGGAAGCGGTTGAATGGCACTTTCGGCAGCACAGACACCGCTTCGCGCACCTCATCTAACAAGGCTTGCACATCGCTGGCGCTGGGGGCGCTAAGTTCATGGTGCAGACGCAGATCAAACAGCGAGAACTCGATTTGGCGCATCATACCCATGGCTGACTGGAAATTCTTGGCTGCCTGCAGGCGCTCAAGCAGCTCTGCTGGCAGCGGTTCACCACTATCCACGTGTTTGGCGAGTAGATCTAAGCCTTCACGCTCCCAGCAGTAGTTTTCCATAAACTGGCTGGGCAGCTCTACGGCATCCCAAGCGACGCCGTTAATGCCGGAAATATCGGCGATCTGCTGCTGGGTCAGCATATGGTGGAGGCCATGGCCAAACTCATGGAACAGCGTGGTGACTTCGTCGTGGGTGAGCAGTGCCGGGCGGCCGTTTACCGGGGCAGTAAAGTTGCAGGTCAGGAAGGCGACGGGCAGTTGCAGACCCTGCTCGGTTTGACGACGCACCCGGCAGTCGGCCATCCAGGCACCGCCACGCTTACCTTCGCGGGCGTAGAGATCCAGATAGAAACCGGCAATGGGTTGGCCGTTTTCGGTGATGCGGAAATAGCGCACGTCATCATGATAGCGGGGTGCTTGGGTATCTTCTTCAAAGCGCACGCCGTAAAGGCGTTCAACCACCTGAAACAAGCCATCGATTACCTGGGGTGCTGGAAAATAGGGGCGTAATTGCTCCTGGGAGATCGAGTGGCGCGCTTCGCGTAGTTTTTCGCTGGCATAGGCAACATCCCACGGTTCCAGCGTCTCTAGGCCGAGTTCTTTTCGGGCATAAGCACTGAGTTCTGCAAACTCCTCCTTCGCCTGAGGCAACGCACGGCGGGCTAAGTCGTTGAGAAAATCAAGCACCTGCTCGGGAGATTCCGCCATTTTGGTGGTGAGAGAGTAATCGGCATAGGTGGCAAAGCCGAGCAATTGGGCCATTTCAGTGCGCAGTGCCAGGATCTCTTCCATGATCGCCGCGTTATCGAATTTGCCCGCATCTGGGCCTTCATCAGACGCACGGGTAACAAAAGCGGTATAGACCTCCCGGCGCAGCTCGCGGTTATCGGCATAGCTAACCACCGGGAAGAAGCTGGGGAAATCCAGGGTAATACGGTAGCCCGCAACGCCTTTCGCCTCGGCGGTGGCTTTTAAGGTGTCGAGAGCACTTTCCGGCACCCCCGCTAACGTCTCTTGGCTATCGATGTCCTTGTGCCATGCCTGGGTAGCATCCAGCACGTTATTGGAGAACTGATTTGACAGCAGTGAGAGCCGCGACTGAATCGCGCCGTAGCGGGCTTTCTGGTCAGCAGGAAGATCAACACCGGCAAGGCGGAAATCGCGTAGGGCGTTCTCCACGGTGCGCCGCTGTGCGGCATCCAGGTGCTTCCAGGCCGGGCCATCTTTCAATGCTTGCCAGCCACGAAACAACCCTTCGTGCTGGCCTACCCAGGTGCCGAAGTCGGAGAGCTTCCCAAGGCATGCCTGATACGCTTCGCGCATTTTCATGGTGCCATTGAGGTGCGAAACCGGTGACCACGCCTTGGTGAGCCGATCATTCACCGCTTCAAGGGGCGCTGCAAAAGTGTCCCAGGTAGGCGGGGTAGCGGCTGCCTGCTCGGCGAGGCGATCAATGGCCTCTCGGCTTTCGCTTAGCAGCGTCTCCACGGCAGGCTCCACGTGCTCGGCGCGAATCTCAGCAAAGGGGGGCAGCGCGTGCGTTTCAAGCAGCGGATTGGTGGACATGGGCACCTCGATTGGTATCGTTTTAAAAACCGTTAGTGAGCGCAAAACGCGCAATAATAATGACACAGTGCGGGCGGTGGTGCTGTGTTTCAATGTTAGCCTCAACAACTATGTTTAATGCCAGGGTTTGGCCTGCACGCAAGCGCCTGCTAGTCTTGCCGCCTTTTAATGCCACCAATGGCAGGAGCATGTGATGAGCGAAACGCTGGAGCGCTGGGGGTCGAAGCGGGCCTTTATCTTGGCGGTAACAGGTGCTGCGGTGGGGTTAGGCAACATCTGGCGCTTCCCTTACGTGGCCGGAGAGAACGGCGGTGCGGCGTTTTTACTGATTTATGTGGCGTTTGTGCTGCTGCTGGGTATTCCGGTCATGATGGCGGAGATTCTGATTGGCCGTGCTGGGCGACGCGGGCCAATGCAAGCGTTGAGTGTCTTGGCGGCCGAGGCGGGGGCTTCGCCTCGCTGGCGCTGGTTGGGGCTATTCGGGGCGTTCACCGTGTTCTGCATTTTATCTTTCTACTCGGTGGTGTCCGGCTGGTCGATTGAGTTTTTGGTGGCCTCTGTTAACGGCCATTTCAATGGCGCGAGTGCCGCAGAGATTGGCGCCGGTTTTGAAGCCTTCTTGGCCAACCCTGGGCTGCTGATCTTCAACCACTCGCTATTTCTGTTTATGACCATGACGGTCGTGGCGGCGGGTGTTGCCAAGGGGTTAGAGCGGCTGAATAACCTGCTGATGCCGCTGCTGTATCTGTTGTTGCTGCTATTAGCGGGCTATGCCGCGACGACTGATGGCTTTGCCCCCGCCTTGGCGTGGCTGTTTTTACCCTCTTTCGAGGCGATAACCCCCGCGGTGGTGGTTCACGCCATGGGGCACGCGTTCTTTACTTTGGCGGTGGGCGCCTGTGCTTTGATGGCGTATGGCGCTTATATGCCGGAAGAGCAAAGCCTGCCTAAAGCCGCTGTGGCAGTCGCCGTACTCGATATTAGCGTGGCGTTACTGGCGGGGATCGCTATTTTCTCGGTGGTATTTGCTCAAGGCATGGATCCCACTGATGGCCCAGGGTTAATGTTTGTCACCCTGCCCATTGCGTTTTCTGAGCTGCCCTGGGGCTCTGTATGGCTGAGCGTGTTCTTCTTGCTGCTGCTACTGGCCACCTGGACATCGGCCATTAACCTCGCGGAGCCGATGGTCGCAACGTTACAGGGTTTGGGGCTGCGTCGCAGTATCTCGACTGCCATTGTGGCGCTCAGCGTCTGGTTGATCGGGCTGTTATCGGCCTTCTCTTTTTCAACCCTGGCGGAATTTCGGCCGCTATTTGGACGCAATGTCTTCGAGCTTGTCAGCAGTATACCGCCGGATGTTTTCCTGCCTTTGGGCGGCCTATTGATAGCCGTTTTTGCGGCTTGGGTAATGCCTCGCGATAGAGTGGTGAGCGCGTTAGGCATTGGTGAAAGTGGCTATCTGGTGTGGCGCAATATCATTCGCTGGGTGTCGATTCCGCTGACCTTTATTGTTCTGCTGGCCGGGTTGCTATAGTGGGGTAACTGAATTCTCTAAGCTATCCAACAACCCTAGGAGCGAGTTATGAGTAGTGCATTAAGGCCCTATCAAGGTATGGAACCCCAATTGGGTGAGCGCGTTTATATTGATCCGGCCAGTGTGGTCATTGGTGATGTGGTGATGGGTGACGACTGCTCTGTCTGGCCGATGACGGTTATCCGTGGCGATATGCACCGTATTCGTATCGGTGCGCGTACCAGCGTGCAGGACGGCAGCGTGCTACATATTACCCACGCCAGTGATTTTAGTCCGGAGGGGTTTCCGCTCACCATTGGCGATGATGTGACCATCGGCCATAAAGCGATACTGCATGGCTGCACCTTGGGAAGTCGGATCTTGGTAGGGATGGGCGCGATTGTAATGGATGGCGCGGTCGTTGAGGACGAGGTCATTATTGCCGCAGGCGCCGTGGTAACGCCGGGTAAGCATTTGGAGAGTGGCTATGTGTATGCCGGTAACCCCGCCAAAGCGATGCGACCACTCAAAGACAAAGAGCGTGCTTTCTTTCCCTATACCGCAGGTAACTACGTTAAATTGAAAGACCGCTTTCTGGCCGAAGTCACCCGCTAGCGACTTTTTCTAAGCTTTCCCTAAGCGATTGCTAAGCCAACCTTTTTTCTTAAATTAGTCATGTCGCGAACACTAAAAGTCTGTTAATTTATACAGTTTTCTGTTTTGCAGACTTTGGGATGCCGCGTCATGGCTAATTTTCGCACGCATATTACGGTGGCAGCGGCGGGCGGCATGCTGATAGCTTACGTAGGTTGGAAAGGCCAGTGGTGGCCACCCTCCCAAGCGCTGGTGATGATTGCATTAGTCACCTTTGGCGGCATTTTGCCCGACATTGATGCTGATCGTTCCCACTCTATCCGTTTGATATTCAATCTGCTTTCGGTGCCCGCCTTGGTATTAGGCGCCTTGTTGTTACAGCCATGGCTCACGCCGGGCGCGTTGTTGATTGCCTGTGGCGGAATCTACTTCTGTGTGCGCTATTTGGCGGGGGTGCTGTTCTCGCGTTTTACCGTGCACCGCGGTATTTGGCATTCACTGCTAGCGGGCGGGCTATGCAGCCTGCTCACCGCCGCGTTAAGTTTTAATTTGCTCAGCCAACCAGCGTGGCTAGCGTGGTCTCACGGTGCGGCCACCTTAGTAGGGTTTTTGATCCACTTGAGTTTGGATGAGATATACAGCGTTGATCTTGAAGGCGCGCGGCTAAAACGCTCGTTTGGTACGGCGCTCAAGCTAGGCGACAGCCGGCGGCCAATGTCTAACCTGCTAATGTTGATTGCCACATTAACGCTGGTGCCCTGGGTGCCGCCCTGGTCTGTCTTGGGGGAGTTGTTGCATCAAGGCTCGCTGCTGTGGCGATAGTCGTCGGCATTGAGGCCGTGCTTTTTAAGTTTGTCGTAAAAGGTTTTGCGCGGAATACCCAAGTGGTGACAAACATCGGTTACCCGTCCATGGTAGCGCGACAGAGATTGGCTGATCAGACTCTTTTCAAACAGTTCTACCTGGCGCGGCAAAGTAGGCTCTTCGGTGTCGGCGTTGACCCCTTCCAGCAGCGCATCCAGACGATAGTCAAAGGCGGCGCCCAATAGCACGTAACGCTCGGCAAGGTTCCGCAGCTCGCGCACGTTGCCGGGCCAATCATGGGCCAGCAGGGCGGCAATGGCGGGGCTGTCGAGGGTCGGTGCTTCTAGCCCGCTACGATTGGCAGCGACCACGGCAAAGTGCTGGAACAGCAAGGGGATATCCTCACGCCGCTCGCGCAGAGCAGGCAGCGGCAGGGTGACAACGTTTAGCCTATAGTAAAGGTCTTCGCGAAAACTCCCCTCTTCGGAGGCGGCTTTGAGATCCACCTTGGTGGCCGCAATCACCCGAATATTGAGCGGAACTGTTTCATTGGCGCCTAACCGCTCGACGCTGCGTTCCTGCAGCACCCTCAGCAGCTTGACCTGCAGCGCCATGGGCATCGATTCGATCTCATCCAGAAACACGGTGCCGCCGTTAGCGTGTTCAAACTTGCCGATTCGCCGCTCGACAGCACCCGTGAAAGCGCCTTTTTCATGGCCAAACAGCTCGGACTCAATGGTGTTTTCGGGCACCGCGCCGCAGTTGATCGCCATAAAGGGGCTGTTGCGCCGGCCGCTGCGTTCGTGAATTGCACGGGCCACGAGGTCTTTACCGGTACCTGTTTCACCGAATAGCAGAACGTCGGCTTCTACTTGGCTGATACGCTGAATCATCGCCGCGAGCCTGGATATGATGGGTGTGCGCCCAACGAGTCGCGGTCCCAACGCGGCTTGTTGCACTTCAAGTTCAGCTTTAAGACGGTGGTTTTCCAAGCTGAGTTGGCGCTTCTCTATGCCTCGGCGTACTACGTCCAGCAACTGATCACCGGCAAACGGCTTCTCAAGAAAATCCCATGCTCCTGCGCGCATGGCTTCTACGGCCGTGGAAATGTCGCCGTGACCGGTGATTAAAATAATCGGCAGAGTGGCGTCGCGGCTGTGTAACTCATGGAGCAGTGCCATACCATCCATTCCCGGCATGCGGATATCACTGACAATGACACCTGGGAAGTCCGGTGTTAATGCTGCCAGGGCTTGTTCCGCTGATTCGAAGCAGTAGGGCGTGTAGCCTGCAAGCTCGAGGGTTTGGCTGGCGGTGATCCGCAGATGCGGTTCGTCGTCGATCACCATGACCGGCAGCGTCGACGGCTCATGCATACGAGGAGTTCTCCTGGGGGTGAGTTAGCGGTGAGTGGGGCAGGGTGATAGTGAAGCAAGCGCCGCCTTCGGGTCGATTAGTTGCCTGTAACTTGCCGCCTAAATCGTCCATGATACGCGACGAAATCGAGAGTCCTAGGCCTAAACCACTCCCCGGCGCTTTGGTGGTAAAAAAGGGTTCAAAAATATGCCCTAAGTGCTTCTCGGGAATGCCAGGGCCATTATCGGTAACGCTAATAATGACCTGCTGCTGGTGTATTTGGGCGCCCAGAGTAAGTTGTGGCGCAGGTACGCCTTTCATGGCCTGCAGCGCATTACCGATTAAATTGACCAACACTTGTTCCAGACGCACTAGATCGCCTTGCACCCATAGTGTTTCATTGGGCCACTCCTGAGTAATGGAGATGTTGCCTTCGCGTAGGCGGCTTTGAAACAGGCGAAGAGCATAGTCGATACAGGCTTGTACCGAAATCGCCTCCTGGTGCTCGCTGCTCTTACGTGAAAACTGGCGCAGCTGAGCGCTGATGTCCGCCATACGTTCGGTCAGTTCAACAATTTGTTCAAGGTTGGCATCCGCTTTTTCGTGGCGTGCTAATGCCATAAAACGGCGGGCGTTTTCCGCGTAAGCGCGAATAGCCGCCAGTGGTTGATTAAGTTCATGGTTGATGCCCGCGGCGAGCTGCCCCAACACAGCGAGTTTGGCGGCTTGAATAAGCTCGTCTTGGGTCTGGCGTAAATTGGCCTCTGCACGGCGGCGCTCTTCAATTTCATCCGATAGGCGTTGGTTGCTGGCCACCAGATCACGGGTGCGGCGCTCTACGCTTACCTCAAGTTCGTCACGCACGCGTGCCAAGGTATTGCGCTCGCGCTCGGCAAACGCTTCGCGTTCACGGCGCAGCCGTAGGCGCTGCCAGCCAATACCTGCGCCGAGAGTGACCACGCCGTAGAGGCCGCCTGCCATGAGGGCGGCAATCCACTGAGCGCTAATCACCGGTGTTAGCGGCTTTAAAATATGCATTTGCCAGCCAAATTCAGGGACATGTCGGGTCAAACTAAGATAGTCGCTACTGCTCAATGGGCCTTGGGAGAAACTGACCAACTGGCTTCCCTGTCGGTAAGGTGCATTGATTTCAATACCCGAGGGTGACAATGGCTCCATGGCATAGCGGCGCGTTTCTCTTAGGGCTTGACGCTGCTCATCGGTGAGTGGGTAGAGCGCGTTCATGCGTAGTTCGGGGTGGCTGGCCATGAAAATGATGTCGTCGCTATCAGTGACAAATAGCTCGGCATCCTGCTCAGCCCAGCTCTCTTCAACATCATCTAAAAGCACTTTAACTACTAGCACGCCGTCTGGCTGTGCATCGGGCGAGGTGTCGTCTAGCCATATGGGCGATGAAAAGTAGTAGCCCCGCTCAAGCGACTTGATGCCCAAACCAAAAAAGCGCCCCTGGCCTCCGGCAATGGCATCGGTGTAGTAGGAGCGGAAAGCATAGTTCTGGCCAATAAAGGTGTTAGGGCGGTGCCAATTGCTGGCGGCGATCGTGTCGCCATCGCGATTGAGTAAATAGACATCTGAAACCCCCGCTGTAAAGCGGAAACGATCCAGTAGCATATTGAGCGGCATCGGGTCTTGGCTATCGGGAGAGGCCAAAAAACGCTGCACGCCTTCCCGAGTGGCAAGCATTTGCGGCAAGTAGTCGTAGCGCAGTAAATAGCCGTTTAAGTTGGCGGCAGACAGCCGCAGCTCGTTTTCGGCATCATCCTGTAAGTTGGAAAGCGCTTGTTCACGCGCCAACTGGGCGGCCTGCCACATGCAAAACAGCAAGCCGAGTGAAATAACCAGCAGCCACAGGCGCCGCCAGCGTGGCGGCAAGGGGGTGGGCGCTTGGTTATTCATACCAGCGCTGTTCATGCTGACGTCTTACTACTGCCTTGAGCGCGGCGAAGGGCACGCTGGGCGCGCGTCTCAGCCCTCGCCATCTCAAGTAGACCTTCTTCGACAAACACTAAGTGCTCATGGGCTCGAGTGCGGGCATCCTCCGCGCGGCCTTCCAAAATGGCATTGAGTAGGGCGCGGTGCTGTTGCATTAACTGACTGCGCGAACCCTCCTTGGCGAATAAATGGGCCAGGTTATTTACAATGCTCTTCTCTAGCAGGTGAAAAATGCCGCGAATGGTATGCAGCAGTAGAACATTGTGAGCAGCTTCGGCAATCGCTAAGTGGAACGCTGCATCTAGTTTGGCTTCTTGGATAGGGTCGGCACCGGCAAAACCGCCGTCGAGCTCTTCAAAGCGCTGAATAAGCACGGACTTATCGGCGGGTGTTGAGCGCAGCGCAGCGTAGTAGGCGGATATACCTTCCATAGCGTCGCGGAATTCAAGTAAGTCTAGGTTAAATTCGCCGTGACGAGAGAGCATCTCCAGCAAGGGGTCGGTATAACCATTGCTGAGGTCATCGTTAACAAAAGTGCCGCCGCCTTGGCGGCTGGTTAGTAGGCCACGAGCGGCTAGTTTCTGAATAGCTTCCCGTAAAGAGGGGCGCGAAACACCAAACCGTTCGGCTAATTCACGTTCGGGAGGTAAGCGCTCGCCTGGTTTTAGGCTGCCTTCTAGCATCATAGCTTCAAGGCGTTCAGTAATTACATCGGCCAAGCGCTGCTGGCGGAGCGGTGGGTAGCTCATATTGAATAGCTCATGTCGATTTGCGTCCGCAATTGGTAAGACCAATATTAAGATCTTTGAGGTTTGATCTCAAGCGTCTGCGAAGTAGGATTTAACGCTAATAAAACGCATTAATAGCGACTTTAAACTAAAGTATAGCGGGATGAGGTGCTAAGGAGTGATATCACCGTTTGACACGCTTAGGGCGGCTCACTACTGTTGGTGCTAGTTTTTTTGTCAATTGGTAAAACCAATTTTCCACTTTGGGGCGCCGGTGTATAGCGCATCCATTGTATAGGGCTATTACACAGGGCTATCCATGATCATTTCTGCTTCCACTGATTATCGCCAAGCGGCCAAGCGTCGTATCCCCCCTTTTCTATTTCACTACGCTGACGGTGGTTCCTACGCGGAGCATACGCTGCGACGCAATGTTGAGGATCTTGCTGGTGTCGCTTTGCGTCAGCGTGTGTTGAAGGATATGTCTTCACTATCATTGGAGACCACACTGTTCGGCGAAGCGCTTGCTATGCCGGTCGCCTTGGCGCCGGTGGGGTTGGCAGGAATGTATGCTAGGCGTGGTGAAGTGCAAGCTGCGCGGGCAGCTGCTAATAAGGGGGTGCCGTTTACACTGTCGACAGTATCGGTGTGTCCAATCGACGAAGTGGCCTCTGCGGTTGATCGGCCTATCTGGTTTCAGCTTTATGTGTTGAAAGATAGAGGATTTATGAAGCATGTCTTGGAGCGAGCCAAAGCCGCTGGCGTCAAGACACTGATCTTTACCGTCGATATGCCCGTGCCGGGGGCACGCTATCGAGATGCACATTCAGGCATGAGCGGTAAGCGCGGCCCAATGCGGCGTATGCTTCAAGCAGCAACACACCCTTTTTGGGCCTGGGACGTGGGTGTTAATGGCCGTCCCCATGACTTGGGTAACGTGTCTGATTATCGCGGCAAGCCAACGGAGCTAGAAGACTATATTGCCTGGCTGGGTGACAACTTTGATCCGGCCATCTCATGGAAGGACTTGGAGTGGATTCGTGAGCTCTGGGAGGGTCCAATGATCATCAAAGGGATTCTCGACCCCGAGGATGCTCGTGATGCGGTTCGCTTCGGCGCGGATGGTATCGTTGTTTCCAATCATGGTGGTCGTCAGCTAGACGGTGTCCCCTCTACCGCGCGTGCGCTGCCTGCTATCGCTGATGCGGTTAAGGGCGATTTGGCCATTCTAGCCGACTCCGGCGTACGCAGTGGACTTGATGTTGTGCGCATGATCGCCATGGGGGCGGATACCGTATTGATTGGGCGTGCTTTTATCTATGCACTTGCTACAGCCGGAGAGGCGGGCGTTTCCCATCTGCTTGAGCTGTTTGAAAAGGAGATGCGGGTTGCAATGACGCTCACCGGGGCGCGTAGCATCGCCGACCTAGGGGCTGATTCGCTGGTGCCAGACTCGCTCCGCGGTATCTGAGGGCCATTGTCAGTACCTCTATCAGTATTAGGGTTAAAAACCGCTTGCCAACCCAGCAGCGAATCCGTAAAGTACGCATCCGCTGCCGGGGACGCCAAGCGTTACCAGCGGTGAATGAGGTGTAAAAACCTCGATTCGTCAACGAGTTAGCGGTTTTAGATGTGGCAAGCTTTGCATCGAAAACAACGCCCTTGACAACCACCAGGAAATGCGTAGAATACGCCTTCCTCGCTGAGGCAAGCCAAGTCAACGGCAGCCCGGTTGCTTTCACAGCAATCAAGCAGCGAAACAGCTCTTTAACAATTTGATCAGGTAA
>NZ_VCQL01000041.1:0-15783 GCF_005937175.1 Halomonas sp. ATBC28
CAGCACGTCTTTGAGACGCTACCCTCTCTCAACGACGATGACCTCAACACGCTACTGCCCTGGCAGTGGAAAGAGACCTTACCGGTCTAGGCAATGACTGCCTAGATGGGGTTATTGGAGCGCTTACCTTTCTGGTAAGCCATCCGTCACCAGCTTGGCGAACTCGGCGGCGACCTCTTCTTTGGCTGCGTCCAACGCGATAGCGCGTAAGCCAAATGATGGCCCGCCTTTGATCTTGCTCGATACACGCATTGCCAGCGTACGCTCTGTTAAGCCCTCGTAGGGAGTTAGCTTCCAATAGATAACTGCAGGCAAGCGTTCAGCGTTCTTCACGGTGACGCTGTTCATGACGCCAACGCGGCTGGAATGCTCCTGCTTTTCGCTCTCAATGTTGGTGAGATCTTCTAGACTGACTTTCCGGAAAGCGTGAATCACCTTGCTACGCTCAAGCGCTTCGCCTTAGCTGTTTTCAAACGCCAGCAGGTGGCTCCAATCTTCTACCAGCCCGACCATTTCCTCCTGGTCGAAGGTGCTGCCGTCGGCATTTAGGTAGGCAGTGAACTCTGGTGTTTTGGGCAGGTTCAGGGTGGCGGAATGATCGCAGTGGCCAGGGCGTTCAGTAATGCCGATATCCAGATAAGAGCATGCCGCCATGGCGTCGCGGTCGATGAATACAGGGGCTTCACTCTGGTGACCCGCCACATAGGCAATAAAGTCTTTCAGCCCCTTGGTTCTGAATTGCCCACGAAAGCGGCGGCGCTGGTCTTGGTACTTCTCCATATCCACCAGCTTGAAGTTATCGCCAACGATCAGCGCATGACCTTCGGCGGCTTCGGTACCGGTTTTGTGACTGGCTTCAATGTGCTGCAGGGCTTCTTTGGTAAAAGACATTAGTGCTTCTCCTGGTGCGGGTCTTTATCGCGGTGGGGGTGGCCGATCATGTCGAACTGGTTCTTAGGCTCTAGCGTCATTTCACCACCAGTGTTGACGCACATGACCGTTTCGGTGGTGTGTTCTTCCGACTGCGTGCCGTGTTCGGTCGGAATCTTGAAAGCCAGATTGTGGGTAACGCCGACCCGGGCACCTGAGCCAATGTTCTCGACTGTTAGATCAATCGACACTTTGGCTTTCTTTTTCGGGTTGTCCGTTGCCGACGCTACTGCATGGCTAAGGACTTTACCCAGGCGTTCAGCCAATACGCCGCCGTCCAAGTCCTCTAGGAACTTGGTCACATCGGTTGGGTGTGACATGGGAGTACTCTTAGAGTGGATGGGTGTGAATGGCAGGCATTAAAAAGGCCACCTCAATGGATGGCCTTTCTTCAGCGCGAATTAAACGATAATGCTGCGTTAGCAGTCTTCTGAAATCCAATGGTTTTCTTGGGTCGTTGTAATTGTTTCGCTACTAATCAGCTCGGTCTTGGAGGTAGTGTGTTCTTCGCTATGCTGCGTAATGGTGATATTAATCTCAACATCTTGATCACCGTATGAATTAGACGCAGAAGCATGAACTGTGTTGCCGCTCTGCGTGAACTCAACATCAGTAAATCCAGCCTCACTGAAGTCACTGCGAAATGCCGCTTCAGGGTCTTTAGCTTCCTCTTCTGTAATACATTGCTGATCGGTCATTTCCTGCGGCGTCTCACCACCAAGAGCATTGCTTTCAATGGTCTGTTCCCATAGACCTGGCTTCAATTCAAAAGCCCAAGCAGGCAGCGAAGCTGTTACCAGCAGTGTGGCAATTAGGCTCTTCCGTAGCATATTTCTCTCCAGTTATAAAAGGGGGAGGGCTAAGAATAGCTTAATTTAGTGCTTGCATGCGAATTGCCTCAATAAAGCAGTATTAAACAAGGAAACACTTAAGCGGCCAATTGCTCCATGGCATCGCTATAGCCAGACCAGTTATCGACGCCCATGGCTTCTAGGGCGCGCAGCTTGGCTTGATCGGCTAGCAGCTGGTCGTATTCAGCGCGGCTTATGGTGACCGTTTCCGGCTCTTGAGCTTGATCCGCGCCTATTCACTCGGGCTCATTTAGCTCGGCAGCGGCTGCTAGGCGTTCTTTCTCCAACGTTTGGCCGTGCGGATGGTGTGTCAAATGGAGTTGACGACAGACCTGATGGCCAGTACGCCTGACTATTCTCTAACGTTATTTGACCATGGGGTTTATTCGCTGAGACTGCTGCATGCGTGGCAGCAAGCAAGCAGCACCACTGGCTGATCCCATTACGAAAGGGAACACAGGATGAAGAAATCTACGCGTTGGGTCGTTAAGGTCGATTTGTTCGCCTGACGACATCGCCACAAGCGCGAGCGAAATGTGCCTTTTATGCCATTGAGTCACGTTGCACCAAACGAATAAACATTAAATTATCAGTTGGTTAGATTAAGTAGCAGCATAGCCTCGGTGTGTTGAAAACCGGCATAGGTTAATAGACTATTCAGGATTCGGATCCCTGTTGGTAGGTTATATCCATAAATCATCTCCATTTTCGTGAGCAGACCTTGCGTAGTATCCTTACGGCGCTGGTGCTGCTTCGTTGGGTAGAGCAGCGAGGGGCATATCAAAACGACAAAATTCACAACAGAGTAAAGTATGGTAAGTCGCCACAAGGTTACTATCACCGACATCGCCGAACATGTGGGCATGACCAATATGACGGTGTCGCGTGCCTTGAATAATCCTGACAAGGTGAAAGTAGCGACTCGGGAGAAGATCCTAGCCGCTGCGAAGGAGTTGGGGTATGTCCCTAATGCTTTCGCTAGCCATCTTCGGAGTCGTAAGAACCGGCTGATTGGCCTAGTCACAGCAAGCGTGGATAATCCCTTTTATAGCGAGGTGATCAAGGCAGTTTCTCGTGCGGCCGAGGAGCGTGACTACACCATCATTCTGATTGATACAGATGGCTCGCCACAGCGCGAGGAAGTGGCGATCGAAACCCTGCTCAGCTATCAGGTAGCCGGCATCATCCTTTCGCCCGTCTCAGACGCTGCCGCCTATCACCCCGCTTACCTTGATCGCTTGCGTGCTACCCGCTTACCAGTGGTTATGCTGGATCGTACCTTGAACGTATCCGACTTCAGCCGTGTGGTACTGGACAACCATCTTGCCGGGAGTCTGCTTGGTGAACTGCTTGTGAAGAAGGACATCCGCCGGGTGCTTGCGTTGACGGGGCCGCGTGACTCGCGGATCACCCAAGACCGGCTGATCGGCCTGAAGACAGCCTTTGACGTGGCGGGCGTCTCCTTAGTGTTGGAGCAGCGCCCCGGGGACTACACCTTGCAACCGGCCTATCGCGATATGGCCGATTACCTACGCCAGGGCAAACTCCCCGAAGCCGTGTTTGGGTTCAATCAGCTGATTACTTTGGGCGCCATGCGTGCCCTGCATGATGCACGTGTGTCTCGGGACGATGTGATGGTATTGGGGGTCGACCGTTTGCCTTATGCTGATATCTTCGAGGTGTCAGTGCCTTGTGCTGCGCATGACACCTACCGGTTAGGGCACGAGGCATTTCGCATACTCTTTGAACAGATTGAGGATCCCATGGCCGCCGGCCGTGAGGTCGTGATCTCCGCCACACTTATATCCTCCGGCGGTAACTGATAGTCATCAGCTTTCGTCGTGCATCATACCCTCGGAGAGCACGAAGCGGTGGCGGTTGGCCCATAGCGGGTTGGCCGGACTTGGCGTAAGGATTCCCAATCGGCGGCTAGTTGCAGTTCAGGTTACGAGCTCAGAGAGTCGCCAAACGGTCGGCGATCAGTTCCTCCAGGCGTTCCTGATCATCGGCGAAGCGCCGTATCCCCTCGGCCAGTTTGTCATTGGCCATGGCATCCTTGTTGTGATCCCAACGGAAGGCGGACTCTGAGAGTGGGGTAGGACGAGGGCCACCGTTGCGTGTCATTAACACCTTGGGTTCCACCGCGCCCGTTGCGGTAGCGAGTTCCTCAAGCAGCGTAGGTGAGATGGTTAGTCGGGGACAGCCGGCGAGCGCCAGCACCTGGTCGACAGTGCGAAAGCTCGCGCCCATCACCACGGTGTCGAAGCCGCCCTGGCTGACCCGTTCGCAGACGCCGCGTACGAATTGCACCCCAGGGTCGTTCTCGGGGGGGAAATTCTGGCCAGTCTCCTTTTTGTACCAGTCAGTGACACGGCCGACGAACGGTGAGACGAGGAAAACGCCAGCATCGAAACAAGCTTTGGCCTGGGCGTCGCTGAACAGCAGCGTCAGGTTGCAGTTGATGCCCTCTTTCTCCAGCACCTCGGCGGCGCAGATGCCTTCCCAGGTTGATGCCAGCTTGATCAGCACTCGATCCTTGGACACGCCGCGTTGCTCGTAGAGCTCGATCAGCTCATGGGCCTTGCGTATGCTGGCCTGGGTGTCGAAGGACAGCTTGGCGGCTACCTCGGTGGAAACACGGCCGGGCACCAGTTTGGCGATCTCGCTACCCATGGCCACGGCAAGGCGATCTACGGCATGCGCTTCTCGCCGGCCGTTATCCTCGGACTTGACCGCCGCGAGTTCCTGATCGATCAGTGCCTGGTAGCCCGGCAGATCGAAAGCCTTGAGGATTAGCGAGGGATTGGTGGTGGCATCATGGGGTTGATAGCGTTTGATGGCGTCAAGGTCGCCGGTGTCTGCGACCACCATAGAGTGCTGACGAAGGGCGTCGAGTCGTTGGGTCATGAAGTATCTTCCTCGAATAAGTGGTCGGTTATGTAAGGCATAGGGATGGGTGTTCAGCCGTAATGGCCTGGTCATAGGCAGCGACGCGGTCGGGTTCGGGGTTCTCGTCAAGAGGCTCTGAGCACCACAGTCCACACCGATATACATGTCAGGTTCCTTTTTGGGGCTAGTGAGACGTGAAGCCTCCATCGACCGGCAGGCAGGCTCCGCTGATCATCGACGCGGCCGGGCTGAGAAGGAAGGCAACCGGAAGGGCGACTTCCCTGGGAGTGGCAAAGCGCCCTAGGGGAATGGCGGCCAGCATCGGGTTGCGCTTGGCGGGATCGGCCCAGGCACGTTCGGCCATGGGGGTCAGGGTCACCGTCGGGTTGACACTGTTGACGCGGATGCCTTTGGAACCCAGCTCGAGGCACAGCACACGAGTCATGGCATCCATGGCTGCTTTAGACGCGCAATAGCCTAGGTGGCCGGGCAGAGCGGCCATGGATGCTTGGCTTGAGACATTGACAATGCTGCCCTGACGGCCGTGCGCGATCATGTGGCGAGCCGCTTCCCGTGCCACCACGGCACTGGCAGTGACGTTCGTGTTCATAATGTTCTCGATATCTTTCGCCTTGAAATCCAAGACATCGTCGAGGATCGAGATACCGGCACAATTGACCAGGCCATCGAGGACGGGCATCTCGGCGAAGGCCACGACAACCGCGGCCTCATCGGTGATGTCTACGGCCAAGGTGCGTGCCCCCAGCTCTTTCTCGAGTGTGGCTAGCTGATCCCGGTTGCGACCAAACAGCACCAGTTCGGCACCGAGTTCAGCCAGAGACCGCGCGATATCGAGGCCGATGCCGCTGGTCGCTCCCGTAACGAGGATGCGTTGGTTGTGGAGTTCGAAGTTCATGATGTGGCGTCACTCGCTCGATTTGTGGTTGGCATTTAGCCGATGCATGATCGGCATGAGCAGGGTCTCAGGGAGTCCGCTTGCGGCTAATGTAGATCGCCAACAGGATAATCAGGCCCTTGATAACGTTTTGAAGGTAGGGCGATACCCCCATCAGGTTAAGGCCGTTGTTGAGCACGCCAAGTAGCATGGCGCCTACCAGTGTGCCTAGAATCATTCCTCGCCCACCGGTGATAGCGGCGCCGCCCAGTACTACGGCGGCGATGGCGTCGAGCTCGAAGCCGATCCCGGCGTTGGGTTGGCCGCTCATCAACCGAGAGGTCAAGATCAACCCGGCAATGGCCGCAGTCATGCCACTCAGGGTGTAGACCAGCAACTTGTAGCGGGACACTCGGATACCGGATAGCCGAGTCGCTTCCTCATTGCCGCCAATGGCATACAGGTAGCGTCCGGTCGCAGTATGGTGGAGCAGCAAAAAGCCGAGTGCGTAGACGCTGATCATGATCAGTATCGGGGTTTCGATGCCGGCCAAGCTGCCGCGACCAAAGAAGGCAAATTCCGGGGGGAGGCCGGAAATTGGGTAGCCTCCGGTGTATATCAAGCCAAGCCCGCGGGCAATCCCCATGGTGGCCAAAGTGACGATGATGGGTGGCATGCCGGCAAAAGCAACAAAAAAGCCATTGAAAGCTCCGAAGCCTGCACCTACCAATACGCCTAGTAGGATGGCTAGCGACGGAGGAACCCCCGCCACCATCAGCCCAGCCATTACCGTTCCCGACAAGGCCAGTACCGGGCCCACGGAGAGGTCGATGCCGCCGGTGAGAATAGCTAGGCTCATCCCCACAGCTATGATGGCGATGATCGAGGTCTGACGCACTAGATTGGCTTGGTTGCTTATGGTTAGAAAGTTGTCGTTGATGGTCGACATGGCAATGAAAACGACGATGAAACCGATCAGTGGGTAGAAGATTGGAGTACGGCGCCAACTGGCCAGCCGTATCTTGAGGGACTGGTGGGTGTTGCTGGGTATTGAGTCGAGCTGGCTCATGAGCTGAGTCCCCCCGTGGCGTGATGCATGATGGATTGTGAATTGAGATCGTTGCCTTGTAGTTCGGCGGAGATCTGTCCCTGGTAGAAGACCGCTGCGCGATCACATAGGCCAAGAATTTCCGGGAGTTCGGACGAAATCATGATTATCGACACGCCTCGGGCGGTGAGCTCTTTCATTAAGGCGTAGATCTCTGACTTGGCGCCGACGTCAATGCCGCGGGTGGGCTCATCGAAGATCAGCACCTTACACTGGTGGCCCAGCCAGCGGGCGATAACAACCTTCTGCTGGTTGCCGCCGCTGAGATTGCCCACTGGGGTTTCGGGGCTGGGAGCCTTGACGCGGACTGCCTTCATCAGATCGGCGGCAGTACTGGACTCTTGGCGGCGCTTGATCAGTGGCAAAGCACTCTGAAATTGTGTCAGATTGTTCAGGGTGATGTTTTCGCGACACGAGAACGGCAGGATTAATCCCTGGATCTTTCGGCTTTCCGGTAGGAGGCCGATCCCCTGCTTCAGGGCGGTGGCGGGGTGTAGGAGTTTAGTTGGCTTGCCCTCCATAAGGATTTTGGCATGCACGGGGCGCGTCGCACCGATCAGCCCCATAGCCAGTTCTGTGCGGCCCGACCCCACTAAGCCAGCAAAGCCGAGGATCTCGCCGCGGTAGAGCTTCAATGAGTGTTCGGGGCCATTGACATCAAGGCGCAGGGATTCAATGTCTAATACCACATCGTTATAATCGGCATCGCTACGCTGTTCGGGATAAAGATTCTCAACACGGCGGCCGACCATTTTCTCGATTAGGTCGTCGGGGGTAGTCGAGACGACGTCGCAGTCGTCGACCTTCTCACCGTCACGCATCACGGTGACACGATCACAGATGGTGAATATCTCTTCCATGTGGTGTGATATGAATACCATGCCGACCTGTTGCTCGCGCAGTTTTCGCATGATGGTGAACAGGTGATCTGCTTCGCTAGGCGTGAGGGTTGCTGTCGGCTCGTCGAGGATCAGGATGCGCGCTTTTAGTGACAGGGCCTTGGCGATCTCGATGAATTGCTGGTCGGCGACACTCAAGTCGGCGATGGGGCGGTCTAAGGGGATCGAGACCTTGAGGCGGTCTAGCAGGTGCTGCGCCTCGGCGATCATGCTGCGCCGGTCTCGCAGCCCGAATCTGTTACGCAATTCGCGCCCAAGGAAGATATTATCCACGGCGTCCAGATCGGGGATCAGGCTGAATTCCTGGAAGATGATACCGATGCCCGCGTTGAGGGCGTCTTGGTAGCCATGGAAATTGCATACCTCGCCATTGATGTTGATCTCACCTTCATCTTGTCGGTAGATGCCGCAGAGAATTTTCATCAGAGTCGACTTGCCGGCCCCGTTTTCGCCAAGCAGAGCATGCACCTCGCCAGCATGGACATCGAGCGATACATCCGTGAGGGCCCTCACCCCGGGAAATGACTTCGAGATGTGTCTCAGGGAAAGTAATGGAGTCATAGGGATACCCTCGTGTGCCGCCCGTAGGGGGCAGCACACGTCATCATCGTCGGTGGGAGGGGTTACCAGCTAAAATCAGCGGCCTTGTCGCGGTCGATCAGTTGTACGTCGATGGGAATTTCCGCGGGCGCAGTTTCTGCACCCCAGTGCTTAGCCAGCGCCAGGCCGAGCCCTACACGCACCATGTCTGCGGGATATTGCGCTGAGGTGGCGATGAACGGGGAATCAGCCTTCTGGATCTCTGCAACTGCCTCGGGATGACCATCGACGCTGACCAGCTTGATGTCCTGGCCACTGGCCTCAATGGCTATCAGAGCGCCCAGCGCGCCGATATCGTTGACGCTGAAGAGACCATTTAGATCCGGGTTTGCCTGGATGATGTTCTCGGTGACTGTCATCGCATGGGTACGCTCCTGACGGCCATTCTGTTTGGTTACGATCTCGATGCCATCGTACTCATTAAGCGCGTCGGTGCAGCCTTCAATACGTTGCAGGATCGGCACAACCGGAATGCCATCCAGTAGGGCTACCTGACCTTCACCATCGAGTTGTTGGGCTAGGTATTCGCAGGCTAAGTAGCCGGCGTCATAGTTCTTGGAACCCACGAAGCCATCCACTGGGCCCTCTGCCTGGGCATCGATCGCGACCGTGGTGACGCCTGCTTCTCGGGCAGACAACACCGCCGTTTCAACCCCGACGGAGTCGGCAGGGTTGAGCAGCAGGATATCGATGCCACGTTGGATCATGTCCTCTACGTCGCTGACCTGCTTGGAGACATCGTGGCGTGCATCGGTGACAATCACCTCAGCCCCCAGGCTCTCTGCGGCGGTCTCGAGTGCCTCCTGCATGGTCACAAAATACTCGTTGTTGAGCTCCTGGAAGGACATGCCGATTGTCAGAGTATGCTCATCGGCTGCTGCGGTTCCTGCTACAAAGGCGGCTGCGCAGGCGGCGACAAG
The DNA here is from genome assembly GCF_005937175.1 of Halomonas sp. ATBC28. Taxonomy (NCBI): domain Bacteria; kingdom Pseudomonadati; phylum Pseudomonadota; class Gammaproteobacteria; order Oceanospirillales; family Halomonadaceae; genus Halomonas; species Halomonas sp. ATBC28. The sequence continues at coordinate 9,093 of NZ_VCQL01000041.1, forward strand.
AGCCGTTTTGCGAAAATTTGCGGTGATCTTATTAATTTTCATTGTTAACTCCGTGATTGTTATTGTTTCTCTTAAAGGTTTTTCAATGTTGACAAAGCTCTTAATGTTAACGTCAACAATTTGAAGACTATGTGCCCTTTAGAGGTTGGTCAACGGTCATACGACCAATGTCTATTCCTCTAGGATTTTACAAATGATCAAAGCGTTCATGCGAAGTGTTTATTCAAAACTGTAAGAGGTTGTAAGGCTGGTTGATCTGATTAAGCTAAAGAAACACCTTAATAGTTGCTGGATTGAATACTTCCTACATATCAAAGTTGCTAGGCAAAACAACCATATCTCGGATGGTTACATTTCGGGGGCGAGTAAGCATGAACATAATCGCATCAGATACATCCGTTGGTTCGATAATGCTGCCGGATTCTTTTGCCTTGCGTAGATTTTCTTCTGGCCAATCGGCGAGCAATGCACTATTTACAGGCCCGGGAGACACCGACGCCATGCGGATACCGTGCTTGTTGATCTGACGACGAGTAGTCTGAACGAAGCTATTGATGGCCCACTTGGAGGAAGCATAGACTGGCTCCCAGGGAACCGGAAAGTGCCCCGCAACGGAGCTTGTCACCATAATATCGCCCGTGCGACGTTCGATCATGTAGGGTAAGACGTTATGGACATTTTTAATCACCACATTAACATTGAGGTTCAGCATTCTGTCGATGGCGGCAGGGGAGGTGTCGATCAAATCGCCGCCGATATAACTACCCGCATTAGCATGAAAGATATCTAACTGTCCTGCCTTCTCTAAGATTTGTGAGAGGAGAGTGTCGCAGTCCTGTGGGTCAAGTAGGTCAATAACTAGGGGAAATGCAGCTTCGCCAAGTTCTTCACAGATGGTTTTCAGCGCAGCCTCATCTCTATCAATCATGACCACTTTGGCACCAGCGTCAATCATGGCCTTGGTAGTGGCAAGCCCGATACCTGATGCTGCGCCAGTAACGGCAGCAACTTTTCCAGTGAGTTCATTGGTCATCTTATAATCTCCTATATTCAGGTTCCTCGATTGACGAGGCCGTTTGGTTTCTGGAGTGGCTTGTGAATGATCCCGAGGTGTATCTGATGAGCAGGATCAACTTTTGTGCTTACTCGTCCCTGATTCATCTCCAAGGCACATGCCTAGTGGACTGAAATCCTTTATGTTGACGTCAACATTTCTAAAGCTATTCTCTATTTGAAAACGAATCAATGGGATTAAGACCAATGTCTAGGCTTTGGTATTTTGAAGAGGTGGAGCTAATCAATGACCCGAGAGTTGCCGTTGATCAGCATATGTCGATGTTTTTCTATGGGTGGGTGGTGCGGCAATTACCACTGTAACGGGCACTGGCGTGGCTTACTATTCCCGAGCAAGCGTCCGAGGGACTGATGCAGATCAACTGTCATTCATGCGGTTGAATGAGTGCTTGGTAATCCGCCTTGGGCAGTGCCTGCAGGTTCATATACGACACGTGAACGGCCATTTCTGTCAGTGTGAACGTCGCCAGCTCATCAATGAGAGAAAGGGCAAGGTCGTAGCTGGAGAGGCTGGTGGCAATCCCCGGTGTCCAGTGGTGAGCTTTGATGGCGCGGGCTATTAGTACATCTCGATCAGAGCCGAGGGGGAACGCAGCGCCCTGGTAGGCGTCACGCCAGTGGTCGCAATAACAAGCAACGACAAACTCTCGGAAAGTGTTAACCAGCATTTTGTGCAGTGCTTCGAGGTTTTCGACGCCCGACTCTGGCAGATTGCTGTATTCCCGCTGCATCTGCTCGAGCTGATCCCAGCGCTTGTGGTAGGCGGCCTTGTCCAACGCTTTCCCCTTATCATCCCTAGTTTAGAAGCCACCAATATAGCGATATTGGGTGACTTTGCTCAATTCTTCTTTGGCCTGAGGCTGGGCTTTCTATTTCTGGGAATTGCTATGATAAAGGCTCCGCCTATTCACCGATATCACATGGGAAGTAATGCAATGCTCCCCAAGCGATGGAGGGTAATGTTCGTTTTAAATCAAGCTCTAAGTGATCAGCTTCAATAAGCGTTCCCACTTGTTGAGAACAACCACTCCTTTTGTGCGCCCGAGCTGCACACAGGTATCGTTAAAAGCAGGCCTACGAAGGCCTTCTATATCGGGGAAGTCGATCAAAGCGATCCTGCACGTTTCACATTCGTATTCTTCAAAGCTGTAAGCAGCTTTCTTCATGTAGAGCCTCTGAAAGCGTCGCCTTGCCTTGCGACATTGAGCTGCGTGCTTTTTGGGATCTATTACAAAATCCAGCATGGTACTTACTGCAACAATGACACCACTGGTAGCGGTCAAAACCGTGTGCTCAGTGATCACTCCTGCAAAAGCAGCACTACCGCCAAAAAGACTGGTGAACGTGAACACGTTGGACATCCTGCTAAAAAGTCTTTGCTGCAGTTGCATGTACCTAACCATGTAACAGGTGCCATCAATAGCCTCCTCGAACGACATTGGGTCGTGCCTTTCAGGAATACTGGGAAGGCTTACATCTTTCATGTCATTAAATCCCTACTAGGAGCGTATGCAGACTTCGTCTTCAGGAAAGTCTGGATCATCAGGAAAACGAGGTTCTGGTCTGGGAATCCTGATCGGTGGAACACATGGGATTTGGCCCGGTGGATCCCATTCTCCTGCTTGGCATCTCTTTTGAAATTTCATCGTGTCTCTCCGTTACAGAATGTTAAGGAGGGGGTGGTTATTTCTAGTTTAGGACTGGTTTTAAAAAACCGCCTAATGTTTGTGGCCGGAGGTACTCCATGACCGAGAAAGGTGGGCAGCAGGCGCGTCGTGCCGCGTTATTGTGCCAAAACGTGCGATTTGGTTTGTACCTCGATTGCCGCCGCCGTCAGGCAAAAGCGCTTGAATATCGGCAATTGCCCGATGGTACCCACAGCCTGGAGGATTGCGCTGATTTCATCCGTCATTCGTGTGGCATCCAAAGCGGCGCCGAGCTGGATCATAACGAGCGGGCGAGGGCCATGCTGGAACGGGTCGTCGCTGACTACCAGCGTTGGGAGCGCCAGCAACGGATTCTTGACCAGATCGCTGGGGGGATGGCGTGAAGGGTTCAGAGGCGGAAGGGTTTGGGAGGTGATTTATCATCGTTTTATGGATTGGGAACTCGATCGGGAGCTAGGGCTATGAGCTTGATTCAAAAGCACGGCCAGAACATGGATGGAAGAGATTTTATCATTGGTGATATTCATGGGCAGTACGACCTGCTGCTTGAGTCCATGGCGCGCGTTGACTTCGATAAGTCAAAGGATCGGTTATTTTGTGTAGGTGACTTGATCGACCGGGGGGTGGATTCTTTCGAGTGCTTATCGCTAGCCTTTGAGCCTTGGTTTTTTGGCGTGCGTGGCAATCACGAGATGTTGGCCATTGATGCGCTTGAGAATGGGGGAAGCGCTGAAGACCTTTGGATGATCAACGGCGGCACCTGGGCGATAACTGAGAATATGATCGAAGTCCGGCAAATTCTTCGTGAGGCGCTGAAGTATCTGCCTTACGCCCGCCAGATAGATGTTTTGGGGCAGCAGGTTGGCATCGTTCATGCCGAGCCGCCTGCGGACTGGTCTCAGGTTGAGATGGCGGATGATGTAGGCAAAGTGGAAATGGTATGGGGCCGGACTCGTATAAAGAGTAGGGACACGACGCCAGTGGTCGGCATTGATGCCGTAGTGGTCGGGCACACCATTCTTGAGCAACCAACTTGGCTGGGCAATGTGTTCTATATCGACACCGGTGCCTTTAATACGGGCCGGTTGACGTTGATCAATGCCCGGGAGGTGTTGGTATGAGCTGGCGCCAGCAAGCCCCGCCCAAAAAGCTACGCCGCCCTCGAGCACTGACCAAAAGCGGCGCGCCCCGGGCAAAGCCTGTTGATTGGGAAGGGCAGGAGCAATCGGTGCTCATCCGCTGGCTGTATGGCGAGAAGATGCGCGGCCATCCGGTAGGTGAGTTGTTTGATGCCACCTTCCATGTGCCCAACGGTGGCCACCGCAATAAGAAAACCGCGAGCGACCTCAAACGTCAGGGCGTAAAGGCAGGCGTTAGCGATCTCCCCGTTCGTCAGGCCCGCGGCGGTTGGTTTGGCCTGTACCTGGAGTTCAAGGCCACCCCGCCCAAGGATGCGCCGTTAGCCGATAGCCAATTCAAGTGGCTGGAAGATAGCGAGTACGAAGGATATTGCGCGGTGCTGGCGCTAGGGCTTGAGGAGGCAAAAGCAGTGCTCAGGGAATACGCTAGTTGGCCCCGTACGCAAATAACCGGCGAACGGCTGGCGCTGGAGAGTGGTGCCGAGTGGAGGAATGGGTGATGACACAGCAGAAGGGGAGCAACATGCAGTTTGATGATTGGAAACGAGTCGCAAACCCCTGGCGTGTCGTTGAGGCGGCGAAGAGTGATGAACGAGCGCGTGATGCTGCCGTGTCCCGCATCATTGACACCATGCTGGAGCTGCAGCTTGATTACCGTCATGAGAACCCTGGATACCAGCCGTTCAGTGTGACGGCTTTGGCGGGTGAAGTACCTGGCCGCGCTGCGCTACCACCCTCAAAGCGAGTGGCATAAAGCCTGCGGCGTACTGCTCGATCAACTGCCCAAACGCCAGGCTGCGGCGATGCTGATGCAGGCCGACCGCATCCGTCCGGATAAGATGGGTCATAGCATTTGGATGGTGACTGCCAGACAGATGGTGGAGCGGCAGGAGGTGTTGCTTAGGGCGCTTGGGCTAAATGAGGGATTGAGACATTTTGAGAGTGTCAATGCTTTGCAGCATGCTGCGCGTCGCGCTCGATTTTAGCTATTCAATTGGATTTTATCTTCGGAATAATTTGTGTGAATTGAAAGTATGCCAGTAATTATTTAGTTTAATAATTATATATAGATTTACGCAGGCCAAAAATACATAAATATTCATTTATTGTTTTGATATTTGAAGCCTGCGTTCATTTTTGTCTTTTAGATTTTATTAAATCCCCCAGAACAATACTAATCAGAATCGGCCAGTGCGTCATAGGTGGCTCTTTGCCAAGAGTTCTGGTGCACATCAGCACAACTATCCGCTTTCTCTCGTAGGTGATTGCTTATTAATTTCTTGGCACTTTTGCTTTTGGACATATTTCTTAATGAAAATCTTAGGTTAAGCATCTCTTCCGCTGCTTGAGATTTATATATTCCATTAAGTCTAAAAAAGTCAAAATGCTTTCGGATACGATCAGATTTTATTGCATCCCAAGCAGCTGGTGGGGTGACAAAAAAACGTAATGATGGAGGTGTCGTTTCATTTACTTCTGCATAAAGCCATCTCTCTTCAACCTCATCGAAGTACGGGTGGATTAGTTGCTCTTTCTCGGAGCTTGGAATATATGTAAGCTTTTTTTTGTTGCAATCACCACATGCTGGAACAAGATTTAGCGCTGTTAGCCCAAGTTCGGAAAATTCGCTAATAGGAAGGTAGTGATCTAACTGTCCGACTGTTCCTTGAGCGCACATTAGAAACCATTGATGACGATATAGGCGCCAGCACCGGGGCCCTCGAACCATTGGGAGAACAAGATGCGAAAGCAGGTGACTGGCTTGATAGCGATCTGCCTGATGGGATTGTTGACTGGGTGCGCGAGCTTCAGCGATCAGGCAATGCCACTGGAGTGCAACAGCCCCCAGGTGCCGGCACATCTAACCAATGAGCTGCCAGCGCCTACGTGGATCTTACAGAGCAATAAGGGGCTACTGCTGTTGCTCGCTGAATATGAGGCGCTACGCCGCCGATTCAATGCTGATCGGGCGGCAGTGGTGGAAATTTTAATGAGCCAAGATTGAATTTATTCTTACATTATTGACTTAATTCAATAAGGCTCTGCTCTCTTATTAAAGTTGATTGTATTTTGGCAATGATGATAACTGTGATAACAAAAAAGCATGACAGATAGTTGAAGAGGTTTTGGATGTTCTGATATTCTTCTTTTAAGAATATTGCAGTTATCATTAAGCACCATATCATTAAGGCAGCTATTACTGCTGTTGTCATTCCTAAATAAGAATAGAAATCTATGCATCTTTTTGTGGGTGACATAAGGATGGATAAAGGCTTGCTTCTTTTGCTTTCGAATTTATTGTTTTCGAATTTAATATTAAGTCTTGATTTGTGGAAGTTTTCTAAATTTATAGCACTCTTCTCTCTTTCAATTATAAGTGCAACAGCTTTAATTGGCATTGGCCAACCAAATTTAGCAAAAATTGAATTTTCAAAAAGTGCTCTGTCAGATGCACAGTTTTGATTGTTTTTATATATGCGATATTTATTGATAATGTTTTCAAATTCTTCGCGTTTTATTCTTGAGTAAAATCCAGGAGTAAGCATGTTTTTAACCCAAAACGTAGCTGCCGCAATAGCTATTGTTCCAATGCCGCCTAAAATAAAATTTATTATAACTGTCATTTGTTTCTCCTGCTGTTGGGTTGATCTAATGCTATCGGCTTAAAATTAGATTTCTTTAATCCTGGATTCATAGAATAACCGCAGCACTTTGGATCACACAGTAGAGGAAGGAGGGCCAGCGCCGGTACCCTCTCGACTTTACCGACCAAAGTGAAGCAGAGCATGGGATACCGACAGCTGACCCAGG
>NZ_VCQL01000042.1:0-13764 GCF_005937175.1 Halomonas sp. ATBC28
ACCATCGGTTACGGACTGCCGGACTTCGCAGAGGAACTCAACTACGGAGTCGATCTATCAACCATCTGAGGGTGGTATCAGATTGATGGGGTGAAGGTGCCCCATCAACCATTAAATCCGTATACCCGATAATATTTGTTTGATCTCTGGAAGACTAACGCCCAGCGAACGCAGGCAGTCGATAAAACGTAGGCGCCCCAAGGACTCTATATCGTAGAGTTGATAACCGTTGCGCGGGTCGCGGTGCGGTTGCAACAACCCTTCCCTTGTATAGTGACGTACTGTTTCTGCCGTTACCCCTCCCGTCTGAGCCAGCTCGGAAACTCGCATTGGCTTACCCTCATTTGTTTACTCGTAGCCAGCTTACAACCGCCAGGCTGCCCAAAGGTCAAGTCTTCAATTGAGCGTTTATGGCAAACCTTTCGGTTGTACATCGAAATTTAAAATGAGGCCTTGACCTTAAAGTCTGCTTTAAGGATATCTTACAAAAGCACCTCTGCCACAAGGTAAAAACCGTAATCAAGTCCTACCACCAGCTCGTTTGGCAGAGTGATTCACACACGGAGGAGAGTGTCATGCGTAAACGTAATACTGCGATCCTGTTTACCGCCATTGTTGCTGCCAGTAGCTTCGGAGCTAGCTCGCTTCTTGCCCAAGAAGAGAATCAGCAGGAGCCGATGGAGGGCAATGACATGCATAGCAATATGATGCAAGAAGGTGGTATGCACGACATGATGGGCGATATGAAATCCATGATGGAAAAATGTAACGCCATGATGGAAAACATGCAGCATGAGAACGACGACGCTTGAAACGACTCGGATGGGGTTGCTTGTACGCAAGCAACCTTTTTCTTATGCGGGCAGCGTCAATGAGACCTTCCGCCCTGTTAACTAACCGGACACTCAATATATGAAACATTGGCAAGCGTTAGCTGTTACGTCTTTGCTGGCTTTTCCCGTATCGGGATTGGCGGCTGATATATCAGCGACCCTCTACAAAAATCCCAATTGCGGGTGTTGTGCCGAATATGCCAAATATTTGGAACAAAACGGCTTCGACGTGGAGACGGTCGACACCCATGATCTAGTGGAAATGAAAGCCGAGTATAACGTCCCTGAAGAACTGCATGGCTGCCATACCACGGTCGTAGGAGACTATCTCTTCGAAGGGCATGTGCCTGTTGAGAGTGTGACCCAAGTGCTTGATGAAAAGCCCTCTATCATAGGGCTGAGTGTGCCGGGAATGCCGCTTGGCTCACCGGGCATGTCGGGAGAAAAACGCGGCCCGCTCGAGGTCTATGCCATAGCCTCGCAACCGACCGATAGCCCCGACATTTACGCGACTCACTAAGGGATAGTGTGGCGATGAAACTACCCATCCTGGCAGGATATCTCGTAGCCGTATTTCTGATGACTGCCACATCCCTTGCCATGGCCGCCCCGTCAGAAAGCTCAGGGCCACAAGGGTTTCTTCTCTGGGCCACCCCCAACGACGTATCGGAAATCAGTTTCGAGGATAGCGGCGGCACCCCTTTAACGTTGGCTGACTTTGAAGGAAAACTGATTTTACTCAACATCTGGGCAACATGGTGTGGGCCTTGTCGAGAGGAAATGCCCACTTTAGATGCCCTCCAGGCTGAGCTTGGCAGCGATAATTTTGAAGTGGTCGCCTTATCGATCGACCGTAAGGGGATCGAGATTGTTAATGAATTTTATCAAGAGATAGGCATTGAGCATCTGGCTCCCTATATAGATAAAACCGGGATGGCTAGTGCAGATCTTGGGGCTGTAGGTATTCCCACGACGCTTCTACTTGACCGCCAAGGCAAAGAAATTGGGCGCCTCGTGGGGGAAGCCGAGTGGAACACTCAAGACATGATCGACTTTCTTACCGAAATGATTGCAACCAGATAATGAGGTAGCACCATGAGTTGTTGTGACGACAAAACCCAACAGAGCAAACAAAAATCGGGGCTACAAGGCCTGTTGACAGGGCCTCGCGGCCTGATGTTGCTGGGTGGCGTGGCAGTGGCTGGCGGCCTTGCTTTTGGCTGGGATAACCTGGTCTTGCTCGGCATCGCGCCTATTCTATTGAGCCTATTGCCATGTCTCATTATGTGCGGATTAGGCCTATGCATAATGAAGTGCAAAGACAAAAAAGGTGAAGCGACCGAGCAAAGCGACGCTACCAATGTTCAGGCCCAGGTAGAAGACGCTTCAGAAGTGAATGCCGACACAGCGCCCACCACTCACCAAATAGTAGATCAAAGCGAGTCAATCAAGCAGTCCTCGTCAAAATTCCAAGCCTAGCATAGGTAAAGGATAATGCTTGAAGTAGCCAATATAGGACTTGCCACTGCCTTTCTGGCAGGCCTGATCTCGTTTATTTCGCCCTGTGTTTTGCCACTTGTGCCTGGCTATCTTTCATTCATGACCGGCCGCTCGCTCGGACAACTACAGGAAGCGGATAGACGAGAGCGTCTTCGGGTATTAACCCAGTCAATGTGGTTCGTGCTCGGTTTTTCAACCGTTTTTTTGATGCTGGGAGCCAGTGCCACAGCCATTGGTCGTCTGCTGTTGGTGTATCGCCAAGAAGCAAACCTAGTCGGTGGCCTTATCGTCATCCTGTTTGGTGCCTTCATGACCGGGCTCATGCCGTGGCGCTGGTTTCAGCAAGAATGGCGGTTTATGGGTCGACTGAAGGACGTCGGCGGAAGCCGCAGTGCGGCTTATCTGCTTGGTTTAGCGTTTGCATTTGGCTGGACCCCCTGCATTGGCCCGATTTTGGGTGCCATTCTTACCGTCAGCGCTTCCACGGCCAACGCCTGGAGCGGCATGGCGTTGCTCGGCGTTTATTCTTTGGGTCTGGGTGTGCCCTTCATGCTGAGTGCTATTTCGCTCGATCGCTTCATAAAGCACCAGAAATTCCTGCGTCGCTGGGGGCATTTCATACATATAGCGGCTGGGTTGATCATGATTCTGATGGGTAGCTTAATGATCACAGGCAAACTATCCGAGCTGTCATATTGGTTATTGCGTACTTTCCCTGCCCTAGGTGTTATCGGCTAATCGTTATTTAAGGAAATATTGAAATGCACATGATCGTGAGTCGTTTTTTACGTGTCTTCTTACTGACAGGCTTGGCCGCAGTCAGCTTTGGCAGCGCCATTACGGCCTTGGCAACTGAAGAAGGGTTGCTTGCACTGCAATATGACGTAACAGGCAAACGACTGTTTAAAATTGAGGCTAACCAACTATTCCAGCGTGCCGATGAAGGCATGACCTGGAATGCGATTCCCTTGCCCGAAGACGTGAATGAAGGCCAGTTGCGCGCGGTATCGGTCCCCTCCACTGATCCGCAAGCGCTCTATATCGCAGGCCCCTCAATCGGGGTGCAGCGTAGCACCGACAATGGAGAAACCTGGCAAGAGCTTAGCGCTAACCTACCTAGCCGAGAGGTTACTGCGCTAGCTGTACATCGCCGTCAGAACGAAACACTTTATGCGGTAATTGAAGAAGACGGCATCTACCAAAGCGAGGATGCTGGCACCACCTGGAAAAAAATGGACAGTGGTCCTTCACAAAAGATTAACCGACTCGTCCACTCTGACATGGAAGGCAGCATGCAGACCGGCTGGCTCTACGGGGTATCGGACGATGCGGTGCGTCTATCGATGGACTGCTTTTGCGGTTGGAGACCGACCGGAGCACTTGATGCTGGCAGCGTCTATGATGTGGCTTATAGCCTTGGCAACCCAAAGCGAGTCTATGTGGTTACACAGCAAGGACTATGGCGTAGTGAAACGGGTGGTCAAGAGTGGCAACAAGTAGCTGGTGACGGCACAGAGCTCGTTGCACTCACACTCTCCGCCAAAGACACTCTCTATGGTTTAAACCAGAAAGGGGAACTTCTACACAGTGAAGACGAAGGCCAATCCTGGACTTATCCCGATGCGTAAGCACTGTTTTTTCACTGCCTCATGGCTGACGCTAATGGTTGTGGGGCACGCCATGGCTGAGGACCGTCCTTTTTCAAGCGATACTCCTCAGCTGGAAGACGGAAAAAGAGTTTACCGACAATACTGTGCTAGTTGCCACGGTACACAAGGCGAAGGCATGCCCAACTGGGAAGAGCAAAATGCTCTAGGCGAGTTACCTGCTCCACCACATGGGCCAGAGGGCCATACCTGGAAACACTCTGATGCCATGCTCTACCGAATTATTGCCGAGGGTTGGCGCGACCCCTGGAATAAAACCGATAGGCTAACGATGCCAGCGTATCAGGAAGTTTTGGCTCCCAGCGAGATACGAGATGTGGTGAATTATCTCAAGACATTATGGACACAAGAGCAAAGGCGTCACCAAGCAGACGAAAGTATTGAGAACCCCTTTCCAATACAAACTGGAATACCCCCAGAGTAAATAATAGTGTCTATGCCCTATAACAAATTTTCTTAGTCACCTTATGGGTCACCACACTGTTAGCTACCGTCTCAACCGCCCACTTGTGTTATTAAGTAGAAAACAACCTCTTGGTCCTTTTAACTCCGACAAACCTGCTCCCGGCGAATGCTAGCCCTTACTTAGAAAACCAACTTCGCATTGTCAGCGAATAAATATACACTTTAGCGAATCTCAAATGTTTATGTTGAGACATGGAAGTTAACAAATTTCATATAAAATAAACTTATTACCTAACGACTGAGGCGCCTTCAGGCTTAGTAAGATCGACTGGCTCACTTCACAATAAAGTTTTCGTCGCGCCACATATTTGATCTGAAGGCTGTGGAAGGGAGTTAGATTATTATGTTAGGTAAGCAATATAGTGTTAATAAACAACTAAGAGGTTCATAACGGTGACAACGACCCACTCCAGCGCTCGCGCTTATGGTTGCAAACAGGAGAGTACATATGTCCGTTTGGCTTGTAGATCGTTGACCTGCTCGTGCACATGGGCCTTAGGTGAACGTAAACCTGCTGACTTCGCGATAAGAGATTGACGCGTTTACAGAGCAGGAACATGTCGATACGATTTCCCAGGGATATCTGGGCTATGAACGTATTGGCGGCTATGAAGAGCTTCATGAGCACCTGGGAGTTAGCGTTTCAGACCCTAATGCGACCACCTATCGCCCTGTGCTGGCAATTTTTGCCACTGCGTTACTCATCGATTTTTCTGCCAGTTGGGAGGTTCAGTGCATAATATTCACTGCACGCGTGCTAGAGTATGCCGTAGCCACAGCGATCATACCCCCGGGTCTGCAAAAGCTGCAGGGCGTAGCGAGCTTTAGCGCCATGTTTCTCAACTATGACCTGCACGCCCAGCGCCAAGTCCCCTTCAGTTACGTTTACCTTCACGCCTAGATACTTCCGAAGCTACTAATTGCTGGCCGATACGCTTATCTGGCTGGCTGCGCCACTGGCGCTATTCGTTGGCACCGTGTGACAGGTTCTGTCTTTAAAGCGATATACCTCGATAAACGTGAGCTCAAGTGCGCCTGTGTCGGCAACAGTAATACCCATTAAGCTTTGTATCGCTCACCGAAAACCTAATGATGATGGGAATGAGGCTATGGATACCGCTTGGGTAATTATCGCCTACTTTTTGCGAGGCGCTTGATCAGGATCATATTTCCCTCCGATGCTGTTCAGGTTGCGTTCAGACAAATCATCCATGCTGTTATTGGGGTTATTTATTTGATTTTTCCCAAACCAACGGCCTTAACTGCTGTTGGCTCTTTGGGCGAGTTACTGAGGTGATTATGAGTAACAGTACAAGTAGTCGTTTGCTGATGTTGTGGGTGCCACTTGCTGGGTTTGTCATTTGGGCGGGATACCTGATTGGAACCGAGCACCGTCTCCACCTATTTCAGTTCTTACCTTTCCTCTTTTTGGCAGCATGCCCACTGATGCATATTTTCATGCATAAACACCACGGCGGTCATAAGGACAAAATAGACAAGGACTGAACCACTCTATATATACATGTACGCGCCTGGGAGAAAGACCATGAAAACGACACAACAAGAGCACCGCTTGGGTGTTTCCAAAAACACACTGGTGACTCGGAATTTAAAAATCAAGCCTAGTAAATCCAAACGCATTGAAGAAGCGCTGTCAGATATCGACCGACTCTATGGAATGGATAAGGTGGTCTACAACGAGAAAAACCGAAATATCAGCCTTGCTTACGATGCGCTGAGGCTCTGCATCGATGACGTTGAAAAAATTCTCAAGCTCCATGACATACAGGTCAGCGCTGATCGGTGGAACCGCTTTAAGAAGGAGTATTACCGTTTCGTCGATCAGAACGTTAAAGACAACGCTAAACAGGAACCTTGGAGCTGTCATTAATAGTCATAACGGCTACATGACACAACCAGGAGCAAGACTAGCTAGTTTAGGGTAAGAGCTGCTTGCCTGTGGCCTCGCAAAATCAGACCTTCCGTTAGTCATTTGCCATGTGGCTGCACATAGGTTCTATATTTAATTTATATAGCATCAAAAAACACCGCACAGGAGTCCTCGGCAGTTATTGCTGCTGTGGTTGCCGTTAATACAAGGAGTCGCTTTCATGGTTGGGCAGGATAGAACGCCACAATATAAAGAAAACAGTCTTTCGTTGGTCGGTGCCGTTGCATTAGGCACCGGCGTGATGATTGGGGCCGGTATTTTTGCGCTAACCGGCCAAATGGCCGAAATGACTGGTCGGCTATTTCCTCTAGCCTTTCTGGCCGCTGCCGTCATTGTCTCTTTCAGCGCTTATTCTTACGTTAAAATGTCCAATACCTTCCCATCAGCAGGTGGGATTGGCATGTATTTACAGAAAGCGTATGGCCCGACGCTTCCCACCGCCTTTCATGCCCTCCTGATGTATTTTTCCATGGTGATCGCACAGAGTTTTTTGGCGAGAACGTTTGGTTCCTACACGCTTGAGTTGTTTGACCTGGGGGATCGTTCACTATTTGTGCCCCTACTCGGGGTTGGTTTACTGCTAATAGCCTTTTTGATCAATTTATCCGCCAACCGCTTGATCGAGACCGTCGCCTCGGTGCTCGGATTTATCAAAATAGGTGGCATTATAGTGTTTGGTATTGTCGGCGTGTTTATTGCCGACTCCATCGAAATGGGTGCTGGCAACGATGCACCTACGCCTACGATAACGGGCTTTTTAGGTGCTACGGCGCTCGGCATACTGGCATTTAAAGGCTTCACGACGATTACCAATAGTGGTTCGGAGCTTAAAGATCCTAAGCGGAATCTTGGCAAAGCTATCACGATCTCGATTGCGCTATGCGTGGTGATCTATGCCCTTGTCGGTTTTGCCGTTGCCAGCAACCTATCTTTGCCTGAAATTATCGAAACCCAAGACTACTCCCTGGCCGCCGCTGCCCGTCCCGCACTGGGTGAAGCGGCAGTTGCGTTTACCGTCATTCTCGCCATGTTGGCAACGGCGGGCGGTATCATCGCCAGCGTCTTTGCCGTTTCACGCATGCTCGCCATGCTGACAGAAATGAAGCTGGTTCCTCACCGCCATTTCCACATGCCCGGCAGTGTACAAAAGCATACACTGGTGTACACCATCGTATTTGGCTTAGTGCTCACCGCTTTTTTTGACCTGAGCCGCATCGCAGCATTAGGCATCATTTTCTACCTGATCATGGATATGGCCATCCACTGGGGTGTGCTTCGTCATCTCAAGGACAGAGTGGGGGCTAATCCTGTTATTCCTAGCATTGCCATACTACTAGATGCTGTCGTGTTAATCGGCTTTTTATGGGTAAAAGCCATCTCGGACCCCATGGTGCTCATCGTTGCTGGCGTAGTAATGGCTACTCTTTTACTCGGCGAATGGATTTTCCTATCCAAACGCGACGCTTCAAACGATAGCGAGCACTCTCACACTCATTAACGTTAATAGCGTTATAGGAGGTACCAAATGGACGTTAGAACCTTTGGTGAATTGATCGATTGGACCCGTCAGTTACACGAGCATCTTGCAGCTTGCCTTGCTCATTGCGCCGATATACACGAAGAAGAGCGCGCTCGCATGTTGCTCAATTACTTAGCTGCACAGGAAGCGGAAATGCAGCGCGTTGTGGCGCGCTTTGAACAGACTGCTGACGCGAAAGCATTAAAAACCTACGTTTATGACTATTTGGAGCATAAACCTATCCGTACGCATCGTACCTGCGATGCGCCCTATTCCACGCTAAGTGTTGACGACATTTGCCGAGAGGTTTTTGATTTCCATGAACAAACGATAAACCTTTATCGAACCCTCGTTGGCAAAGCGGAAATTCCTGAGGCTAAAGAGCTCTTAGATTCCCTTTTAGCACTTGAAGAGCACGAAGCCATGCGCCTTGTTCGCCAAACGGGGAGAATGAACGATGTCTGAAGACCATAACGAGACAAAGGTGAAAGACCCTGTTTGTGGCATGGACGTTGATCCCCATACCTCCCGCCACCGTGCCGATCACGCGGGTAAGACTTGGTACTTCTGCTCAGAAAAGTGTCAGGAAAAGTTTATTGCCAAGCCTGATGCGTATCTTGAGCCAAGCAAACAGTCACAAGCGTCAGTACCCTCGGGGTCTATTTATACTTGCCCGATGCACCCAGAAGTTCGACGAGAAGGCCCAGGCGACTGTCCAATCTGTGGCATGGCGCTGGAACCTGAGACCGTCTCTGCTGACACCGGCCCTTCGGACGAACTCAAGGACATGACCAGGCGTTTCTGGATCGGCCTAGTACTGACCCTCCCCGTGTTTGCCCTAGAAATGGGTGGCCACGTGTTTGGCCTTATGCATTTTATTTCCCAGCAAACCTCTAACTGGATTCAACTGCTGCTGGCAACGCCGGTAGTCGTCTGGGCAGGTTGGCCATTCTTTGTACGCGGATGGCGTTCGCTAGTGCATCGCAGCCTTAATATGTTCACGCTAATCGCGATCGGTACCGGCACCGCGTTGCTCTACAGTTTGCTGGCCACCCTCACACCGGGCATCTTTCCCGACGCCTTCCGTCAAGCCGATGGTTCGGTGGCCGTTTATTTCGAAGCAGCGGCAGTGATTGTCGTTTTAGTTTTACTGGGACAAGTATTAGAGCTACGCGCTCGTGAAAAAACCTCTGGCGCTATTCGTGCTCTGCTCGACTTGGCGCCTGCTACCGCTCGACGCCTTGATGATCAGGGCAATGAGGAAGATATCTCTCTTGACCAGGTTCAGGTAGGGGATCGTCTCCGGGTGCGCCCCGGCGATAAGGTGCCATTAGATGGCGAAGTGATGGAAGGTCGCTCCAACGTTGACGAATCCATGGTTACCGGTGAACCACTAGCGGTGAAAAAGGAAGTCGGCGATGGCGTCATTGGCGGCAGCATCAATGGTCAAGGATCCTTTGTCATGCGCGCTGACAAGGTGGGCCAGGACACGATGCTGTCGCAGATTGTGCAAATGGTCGCCAGCGCCCAGCGCAGCCGCGCACCCATTCAAGGGCTTGCCGACAAAGTCGCCAGCATCTTTGTACCCGTCGTTATTCTCATTGCTGTTGTGGCTTTCATCGCCTGGTCATTGTGGGGCCCTACCCCGCCGATGGCGTTTGGCCTTATTGCGGCGGTTAGTGTTCTGATCATTGCCTGCCCGTGCGCGCTAGGTCTTGCTACCCCCATGTCAATTATGGTCGGTGTAGGGCGCGGTGCCCAGTTAGGCGTGTTGATTCGCGATGCCGAAGCTCTT
This sequence comes from Halomonas sp. ATBC28, assembly GCF_005937175.1. Lineage (NCBI taxonomy): Bacteria > Pseudomonadati > Pseudomonadota > Gammaproteobacteria > Oceanospirillales > Halomonadaceae > Halomonas > Halomonas sp. ATBC28. The sequence goes on from NZ_VCQL01000042.1 coordinate 9,731, forward strand.
GAACGTCTAGAGAAGGTCGACACCGTCGTCGTCGACAAAACCGGCACGCTTACCGAAGGCAAACCACGAGTGACCGAGTTGATTCTCACTGAAGGCATTGCTGAATCGGAGCTTTTGCGCTTGGCAGCTAGTCTTGAGCGAGGCAGCGAGCACCCCTTGGCCCATGCAATAGTCGAAAAGGCTAAAGAGGCAGAGGTAAAATTAACAGAAGCGTTGGACTTCGAGGCTCCCAATGGCATGGGCGTTATAGGCCAGATAGATGGCAAGCGTATTGCCCTGGGCAACCGGCTATTGATGGAAAGCGAGGGCGTTAACACCCAGTCTCAAGACACACATGCCGATCAATTGCGCAGCGACGGTGCTACTGTCATCTTTGCGAGCATCGACGGGAATTTAGCTGGGCTGCTCGCCATTGCCGATCCGGTCAAGGAAACCACCGAAGAAGCCATTCGTTCACTCCAGGCTGACGGCATTCGAGTGGTGATGCTGACAGGCGATAATCGCACCTCCGCCAACGCTGTGGCACGTCGGCTAGGCATTGATGAGGTCGAAGCTGAAGTGCTTCCAGAGGATAAAGGCCGAGTGATTCAGCGTCTCCGTGATGAAGGGCGCATTGTTGTCATGGCCGGCGACGGCGTGAACGATGCACCTGCGCTGGCTACAGCGGATGTCGGCATTGCCATGGGAACCGGCACCGATGTGGCGATAGAAAGCGCTGGGGTTACTCTACTGCGAGGAGATCTTACCGGTATTGCCACGGCGCATAAGCTCTCAAAAGCCACCATGCGTAATATTCGCCAAAATCTCTTTTTTGCCTTTGCTTACAACGCGGCAGGCATCCCCATTGCCGCAGGGATTTTGTACCCCTTCACAGGTATGCTGTTATCACCGATTATCGCGGCGGCGGCGATGTCACTCTCTTCAGTGAGCGTGATTGGCAATGCTTTACGACTTAGGATGATTGCTATTAAGTAACAATATCTACTCGAAGATAAATCACTCAGTTGTTCATGTTCACTATGGATATTATCCTCACGTGCATTAGCCCGAACATTTTGATCTCAACTTTTTCCTTTATGGGTTGTTTGCCATGACATCTGAGGCAACCCATTCTTTGATCTCCACCTGATGGAGGATCATGCCATGAATGTTTCGACTGAAATCTCCTTTACACCTTGGAATAAAGGCAAGTTGGTTGGGGAGAAGGCACCTCTGAGTCTAAAAGATATCTGGGCCATCCGTGTGCGCCTACAGCTTGCCAAAAAGACGAGAGAACTCTTGCCCTCTACAATTTAGCTATCGATAGCAATCTACGAGGCTGCGACCTCTTCAATTTACGAGTACGGGCTATAGCCCATGTTGCGTGCATATCTTCACGAGCCATTATGATACAGCAAAAGTCACATTGACCTGTCCAGTTCGAAATTACCGAGCAAACTCACATCGCTATTATCTACTGGATACAGCTTGCTCAGCTCCGGAGCGAAGACTTCTTGTTTTCCAGCCGAATCAATAGCGCAAAGCATCTATCCACGCGCCAATATGCCCGTATTGTGAAAGCCTGGGTCACCGAAATGGGTCTAGATGCGTCAATCTATGGCACACACTATGCGGCGCACCAAATCGTCTCTGATATATCGACGCACGAAAAACTTAAGGGCTGTACAACTGTTCCTAGGTCTCCCGAAGTTGGAAAGCCACAACCGGTGAGGTAAACAGTGCCTAATGTGATAATCGGAAAGATAAAAATCTGACGTGAACGGTTTTATGAAAAAATAAACATCAGTCCGCTTTTTCCAAGTCGTTTATGAGCTGTTTCATTTCCTCAATTTCGCGACGCTGTGCAGCAATGATTTCATCTGCCAGCTCACGGACACGCGGATCTGAAATTTTCGCTCGCTCACTGGTCAGGATCGCGATTGAATGATGGGGAATCATTGCTTTCATGTAATCGGTGTCATCTACGGTAACCTGGCTACGGACGATCCATAATGCAGCAATGAAAAGCACAGCACTGCCTGCATAGATGGCGATGTTTATCTTTTTTTTCTGATACATATTGAGCATAAAGCTCAACATCACTACCGCCATCACAGCCCCCATGACAAGAGCCATCCATGCTCTAGTTTCGCTCCAGAAAACATGGTCAAAAGCGTACGTGTTCAGATACATCAACCCATACATAATGATTGTCGATGTAGCGACCATTGCGACGAAACGCCAGTAAGACATTTTCATAGATTTTTCCTTTAAAATCAATATAATAATGAAATTATCGCATGATGCCTACGTACTCGTATTTTGCGATTTTGAGCGGCATGGGAGTACTGATACACCGGTTCAGCTCAGCTCGTTTCAATAGGCAGACCTGCTGCGTTCCAAGCCGCCCATGACCCTGGCGTGTTCGCCACGTCGGAGAAGCCAGCTCGCTTCAGAAGGCTGGCGGCAATCGAGGCTCGATAGCCTGATCCGCAGTAAGTGGCGATGGTCTTGTTCGGATCTAATTTATCTAGTTGCTCGGCAAGATGGACGACGTAAATATGCTTTGCGCCCGGTACTCGTCCATTGGCAACCTCATTGGGACTACGCACATCAAGCACCTGAACATCGGGCTCTTCACGCCGAGCGTTCAGCTCGTGGACGGTCCACTCCTGCAACCTGCTCAGGGGTAGTGCCGCATTCTGCCAATCCGTTATACCATTGTGCAGGTAGCCACGAATGTCATCCAGGCCGATGCGGTAGAGCTGGGTAATGGCTTGATGGACATCTTCTGTCGACTCGCCCACCAGCAAAATTGGGCGGGAGTCATAGAGCATCCATCCCGCCCAACTGACAAACTCGTTACGTAACGCGATGTTGATAGCCCCTGGCACATGGCCACCGCCAAATGCCAGTATTGAGCGAATGTCTACGACCTGCATGTTGGCGTTGCCAGCAAGTGATTGAAAGTCATCAGGCGACAGCGGCGGGGCCAGCGATAGGCTTTCCCACTGTTCGATGGCACCGACGTTCAGCTTCTTCAAGCGCGCATAGTGTCGTGGCGGTTCCGGCATATCGGCAAGCAGCGTGTCAATAAACGCCTCTTCGCTACTCTTTTCCTGCAGTACAGAATTAAAAAGCCGTTCGTTGCCAAGCGTAGATTGATGCCTGTCACCTATCGACTTACCGCCCGCCGAACCGGCCCCATGAAAGGAATATATTTCTATCCGATCGCCCAGCGGCAGATAACGATCAAAGAGAGTGTGAAATAGCTCACTGGCCAGCTTTCGTTCACTGCCCTCTCCAAGCAAATCAGGGCGCCCAACATCCAGGTTGAACAACGTGTCGCCAGTGAATAATGCGATGGGGTCACTGCCTTGCTGCGTATCGAACAGCTGAAGAGAAATGTGTTCAGGCGTATGGCCCGGCGAATGCATGATCTGCAGCCTTACCTGGCCGAGTTCCAATACCTCACCATCGCTGACATGGCGAAGGTCGAACCGGTATTCATCGGAGCGGCCACCAATAACCTGCGCACCAGTGCGGTTCGCCAGTGATTGAGCACCGGATACAAACTCTGCATGAATGTGCGTTTCGATGACATAGGCAATTCGCAGGCCTTGCTCTTTTGCCATCTGCAAGTAGATATCAATATCTCGACGAGGGTCGATTACCGCGGCCACTGCCGCCTTGCTGTCACCAACCAGATAGGAAATCTGTGCTAGGCCACTTGTAAAAAAAGACTCGAAAATAAGCATCGCTACCTCCTTTAAAAGATGGGGGGTGTCATTGCCCAATCGTCCAATATTTTTACGTAAAACGCGTGTGCTTCCTCGTTGTCAACTAACATTTAAGATAGAACGATTTGGCCACTGCAACCACAGTGAAACGTAATCGACGTTAATCTCACAAAAAACGTTAGTCTGTTCGTAAGCGAGCCACCAAACCCATCTACTCAAGCTAATTACGCCTCTTCACACTAATGATCTCTTGTTGGTTTTGGAGATCACCATGACCTGTGAACTCAACCCTACCCGCGCCTTTTGGCTGGGTCA
>NZ_VCQL01000043.1:0-11918 GCF_005937175.1 Halomonas sp. ATBC28
GAGTCTTTCTCTTCTTGTTCTGGTACTCGGCTTCGGAGAAGGTGATTTGATCCATGGCAGCACTGAATCCTATGCAGTTGACGATAGCCGTATTATCACTGATGGCAGTGACTTTTTCAGAGCTTCCCTTAGAACTTTATTCCTCTCATTATTAATTTAGTTTTTCACTACTAGCTTTATTAAGAGCTCGTGGCGGGCTAACTTTCAAGCGCTGCAGTATTTTTGAAAAAAATTTATTATAGAAAGTCTTCCTGAATCCTAACTGAAAAATAAAAATTATGAGAAAATAACGTACAGCTGCTTGTTTTAAATGCATTTTCAAAGGATGGATGCCTGGTTCCCTTTCCTTGATTTTTCTTCTAGGTTGTTCTAGCTTTATTATGCTAAGCAATAACTATGGTGAATAAAATCTGGTTTAATAAATGGAGAATCGAGATGGATTTCAAAAAATATGAAAATTGCATTGAAGCTTGTCATATATGCGCTGCTTATTGCGAAAAGTGTGCAACTGAGTGCCTAAAAGAAGACGACGTAAAAATGATGGCGGAATGTATTCGCCTTGACATGCAATGTGCTCAAATTTGTCGGTTAGCCGCCTCATTTATGGCACAAGAAAGTGAGTTTGCGCACGAGATCTGCCGTCTATGTGCCGACATTTGTAAGAAATGTGGTGATGAGTGTGCAAAACATGATGCAACCCATTGCCAAGAGTGTGCTCAAGCTTGTCATCGCTGCGCTGAAGAATGTGCCGCAATGGCCAGCTAAGCTTCAAGCCAGCCGGGGCAAGCGCTCCGGCTCGACGTGAACTTCTATGGAGAAATTCATTTGCTTTAACTCAGGCTTTCAAATTATTGAGGTAATTATTTTGAAATAAACTCTAGTAGAAGCAAGCCTACTGCGAGCCTCTTTTAAGGAAACGCTGCATAAATACGACCGTTGCTGCCTAAGTGCCACCGGCAGGGCAAAATACAGTTTTCCACTACCCGCCAGAGTTCTCGATGAAACAGATCTCGTTTGCTCAGGCTGAGCACCAGAACAATAAGAAGGTCACCCGCCGGGAACGGTTCCTGGGACAGATGTTGCGGATCTACTTCCTTCAGCAACGGTATGCACTGGTCGACGAAGCGCTTGAAGATGCCATCTATGACAGCCACGCCATGCGCGACTTCATCTGTATCGATTTGGTCATCAAGAGTGTTCCCGACGCGACTGATCTTTCTTATTCAGTTTAGTGACAGTGGTATTGTGGGTCGCCTGTTCGATCAGGCCCCACATGAAGTGACGAAGAACCATAAAAAAGCTTGGGCATACGCCCAAGCAATCGATCAAAACAGCGGATATGCTACTAACTCACCCTAGAAACTATACTGGGCAGCCACCATCACGCGGCTCGCGTCCTCTTCACGGCCATCGGCCAGCTCCGTTTCGAAGTAGCCGTACTCAATTCCGTACATCAAGCGTTCGTTGGGAGTCCACACTAAGTTAAGGAATGTATTCTTGTTCTTTCTACCCGCATTCCCACCCACGGTAGTGTCGCCTAAATCGACATCGGTATAGCCATGAGACGCATTCAGTGAATACTGCGGCGATACTTGATAAGAAAGACCAACGGCTCCGCCAACGCCAGATAGCGTTTGCAGCTTACCGTTGGTATCGACGTAGGCATCGGCACCGTTGAAGTAATCGCCAGACAGATAGAGGTAACTATTCGCCCCCTCGCTGGCGTTCACGATCGCTCTCAAGGTCACCGGTCCGGCATGGTAGGCACCTGCGGCGAAGGCCCCATAGCCCATTTCCGTATCCTTTTCGCTGCCGGTGTCGTACTTCAGCTGCCGGGCGATGCCGGCGATTGAGTAGGAAAAGTCACCCATACTATCTTCATAGCGCAGGCTCAACGCGGGCATCGATGACATGGCATCGTCATTATCCGGTAGCAAATCATCTTCTGGCACTGAGCCATCTATATTCTCAGCCAATTGAGCTTGAGGGTCTTCCGCGGCTAATGAGAATCCTCCCGTGGTGTAGCGCAACTGGGCCAAGCGTGACCCATAGCCATTGCTACCCGCAGTTCCAAAGAAGTCAAGTGTGGGCGTGGAAGCGACAAAGGTGGTGTAATTCGACCAGGTTTGCCCTGCCAGAATGCCATTCCAGGATCCATAGGCATGCCGTAATCTGAAGCGCGTATTGTCATCGTTATAGGATCAGAAATCCCCCTCGATAACGGTGTAAAGCGTGCTCCCCTCGACAGGCGTACTGGTCCGAAAGCCGATACGGCTCTGTGTGGCAGATGCCTGGAACTGATCGCCGACCTTATCTTCCGACCTTTCGATATCTCCAAAGTAACCTTCGTTAGCCGACCCGGCATCTTGATCGAAGCTGTAGGCCATATTGAGCCTAGCGTAACCATACAGCCCCACGGTGGTATCTCCCACCTGGATTTCCAGGGCCAGCGCAGAAGTCGTCCCCATTGCCAGGGCCATAGCCGTCAGTCCGCCTAGGGAAGCCTTTTTTTTGTTATTCCACATGATGACACCTTTTTATGAATTGGTTTGTTTTTACGCCGATTGCGGCACTATAAAGTTAGCGAAAACTCCTGAATTAAAGCTGAATTTGTTTGCCGAGATACTAGTTTTTCATAAAGAAGGTCAGCTCATGGCTGACCTTCTTAATTCATGTCAAAACTAAAGGATATCAATAGGCGACATGTAGTTCATAACTGTTATCATCACTGCCTCCCCTTGATCTTCCTGTCACCTCAAGCTGATAATTGCCCGGTTGCAGCTGACGAATAAGTTCGAAGTGCCCCCGTGGGCTGGAAGCTTCTGCTACCTGCTGTCCCGCCTCATTATAAAGAACAGCTGAAATGCGGTTGCCAGTGCTGGTAAATCCTGGAAAGTGCTCACTCACTACTTTCAGTGTAGTCGCTTGTTCAATGTTAATATTGAAACGCTTAGGTTGCCCCTGGGCAAGCATCTGTGTAGAAGATACGCCTCTTTCTAGTAAGGGAAGATTCTGTGTTGTATTGCCTAAGCTCGCTAATACAGGTGTAGAGAGGATACTTGCTACTACTGCACTAAAAACAATTGCTTTAATTTTCATGGTGGTTTACTCCGTTGGTTATTTACAATTTAATAATAACCTTAGAGTATGAATTGAAGCTGAATTTAGTGGTTTTTTAGCAAAAAAAACGCCACCTTCCGGTGGCGCAAGTTATAGAGTGCTTAACGATTTAAAACATTAACCTGACACCTGCCACCACGCCGGTATCTTCGGTATTATTCCCACCAGCACGAGATAGGTCAGCGGTATCGCCATACTCTTTTACCCAGTAAGCGCCCACGTAAGGCGCAAAGCGTCTGGTCACTTCGTAGCCCAGGCGCATGCCGACACGCACTGAGTTAAGGCCCTCACCCACACCAAACTCCTCAACTTCGCTGGCAGCTACGGCAATTTCGGTGCGCGGCTGCAGGTAGAGCCGCTGTGTCAGGCGCAGATCGTACTCGCCCTCAAAACTAGCGGCCACGTCGCCATCTTCACTCACTTGCATAGCAACGTCGGTTTCAATGCCGTAGGGCATCACACCTTGTAGGCCGACAACCCCATAGGTGCGTTCGGCGTGATCATCGGAGAACACACCTCCTTGGTAACCGATACCCCCCTGTAACTCCCAAAAATCAGCCACTAGGCGACTATAGAGTAGTTCCAGGGATTCAAACTCAGCATCTTCACCGTCGCCTTGGACATTCTCGCCTTCTGACTTCAGGTAAACACGGTTGATATCACCGCCATACCAGCCTTGAAAGTCCCACACGACGGCCTCCTCGCCGTTATCGGGTACGCTATATTCAAGACGATCAAAGAGCGCCATACCCATATTGTGTTCCATCGTGGGCGCTGGCCAATCTTTCGGCGCGTCGTAACCGTCTTCCGCATGGGCAGCGGTGGTCATGACAAACGCTAAGCTAATGCCAGTAAAATAAAGCTTAGTTTTCATACTGCCTCCTTAAGAAACCTGAACAACGCGGAACATTCCGGCATCCATGTGATAAAGCAGGTGGCAATGGAACGCCCAACTGCCTTCAGCATCTGCCGTAATCAGCGCCGAAACCCGCTCGCCGGGCTTAACGTTCAGGGTGTGTTTGCGCGGAATTAGCTCGCCCTGACCGTTTTCCAGCTCCATCCACATACCGTGGAGGTGGATAGGATGCTCCATCATGGTGTCGTTGATCAGGATTAGGCGCAGCCGCTCATCTTTCACAAAATGGATTGGGCCGGTCACTTCGCTAAACTTCTTGCCGTCGAACGACCACATGTAACGTTCCATGTTGCCGGTCAGGTGCAGCTCAAGCTCACGGCCTGGTTCGCGGCGGTCAGGCCATGGCGTGAAGGCTTTAAGATCGCGGTAGACGAGTACTCGACGTTCGTTGGGGTCGATGCCTATGCCCGCCTGGTCGTAGCGAGAGCCGGGCTGGGCTTCACCGGCAATGAGAATGCCGTTTTCGCCGACTTTCGCCTGCTCGCCCGACATGCCGCCCATATTAGAATGATCCATGCCCTCCATGTTGGAGTGATCCATCCCCTCCATATTAGAGTGATCCATGCCTTCCATACCAGCATCGTCACCGCTCATTCCCGGCATATTGGAGTGATCCATACCTTCCATATTCGACATGCCTGAATGATCCATGCCTTCCATGTCACCCATGCCATGAGCGCCCATGGCTTCCATGCCGCGGTCGGCAATTTGGCGGCGCTTGGGAATCTCCGCCTGCATGCCTTCACGCGGGGCTAGCGTGGCGCGAGCGTAGCCACTCCGATCCATGGCTTCGGCGAAGATGGTATAGGCTCGATCATCTTCTGGTGAAACAAGCACATCGTACGTTTCCGCCACGCCAATACGGAACTCATCAACAGGCACGGGTTGCACTGGCTGGCCATCGGCAGCAACGATGGTCATCTTCAAACCAGGTATACGTACATCAAAGTATGACATCGCCGACCCGTTAATCACGCGTAGTCGTACCCGCTCACCAGCCTTGAACAGCGCATTCCAGTTTTCTTGGGGGGAGTGACCGTTAAGCAGGTAGGTATAAGTACTGCCGGTCACATCGGCAATATCCCGAGAACTCATGCGCATTTTGGCCCACATACCGCGCATCTCGGCGGTTTGTGAGAAACCCTTTTCGCGAACATCGGCGAAAAAATCAGCAATCGTGCGCTCTTGGAAGTTGTAATAGCCTTCCATGGTTTTCAGATTACGAAATACCGACATGGGGTCTTCAAAGGTCCAGTCGGTGAGCAGTAGCACATGCTCACGGTCATAGCGGATGGGTTCGCGCTCGGCGGCGTCAATTATCAACGGCCCGGCGTGGCCGAGCTGTTCCTGCAAGCCGGAGTGGCTGTGGTACCAGTAGGTACCGTTCTGGCGGACAGGAAAACGGTAGGTGAAGGTTTCACCAGGTGCTATGCCTGCAAAACTGACCCCAGGCACACCGTCCATCTCCGGTGGCAAGATGAGGCCATGCCAATGGATCGACGTGGACTCATCCAGCAGGTTGGTCACACGCAGTACGGCGTCTTGACCTTCTTTCAGACGAATCAGTGGGCCAGGGCTAGTACCGTTAATGCTAATAGGGTGGGCTTCTTGTCCGTCAATCGGAATGGATTCACGGCGGATAGCCAGTGATATCTCGGGCCCTTCTTCGACGCCCTGTGCATAGACATTCGTACGGCCCCAGGGGTTTGCCCAGGCGGGAGTTAGCCCCATTGCGGCAGCGGAACCTAACCCTAAGGCAGCCCCGCCTTTTAGGACCTGCCGGCGAGAAAGGGGGTGAGAAATAATGCTTGAGCGTGCCATGTGTAACTCCCATCAATGATGAATGGCACCATCTTGATGGAAGAACCTGAAACAAAGCTGAATAATGATTAATTAGCTACTTCACCCGCTAGAGGCAGGGTAATCGTAACGCGCAAGCCCCCCAGTGGACTACGCTCAAAATGTGGGTGCCCCAAGTAACGTTCAACTAACTGCGCAAGAATCGACAGGCCTAAACCGTAGCCGGGACGGCGTTCATCCAGTCGTGCGCCACGCTCTCCCAAGCGCGAAAGATCCTCTTCTGCAACGCCGAGGCCGTCATCATCAATGGTGAGCGTGAGTGTGGTAGCGGAGACGGCAATAACACAATTAACGCACCTATTTGACCATTTGCCAGCGTTATCGAGCACGATGCCTAATATTTCAGAAAAGTCGTGAGCCTCAATAGGCACTTGGTCTTTCTCGCCTGCCGAGTGGGCGAGGTTGAAGATACGCTCAGGGTAAAGGCTGCGGAACATCTCGATGAGCCGTGAACTATCACGCGTGACGTTGGCCATTCGCCCCGCGTTAGGGCCTGCAATACGTGAGCGACGCAGCTCCGCATCCAGCTGGGCGTTAATATCCTCAATACGGCTGAGCAGTTTATGGCGTCGGGTTTCATCAATGGGCCGATTGCCACGCAGTACTTGGGTAACGGCTGCCAGCGGGGTTTTTAATGCATGTGATAGGTTCGCGACCGACTCTCTGGAGCGCTTCAAGCGAAGGTCAATGTCATCCATAAACCAGTTCAACTGGTCGACTAATTCATCTAGCTCAGAAGGGGCTATTAATGACAAGCGATCACGTTTGCCCGCTCGCAATGCTTCAAGCTGTTGACGCAGTTGCCAGAGTGGCTTAAGTCCACGATTAACCGCTAACATGTTGAGTATGATGAGCATTCCTAACAGCACGCTGGCAATCCCACCGACCCACCAGTGCAATGTTGCAAGCCCTGCTTCTACTTGAGAGAAGTCCTCACCCACCAGCAGCACACCCTGCGTGCCCTGCCATTCAAAATGGCGACGATAGACGAGCATGTGTTGCTCGCCGCGATTCACGTCTATTAGAGCATTGCCGCTTTCATCTAGCAGCGGAGCCAGCTGTTGCTGCCATTGTGGGTCGGAAGCGCTGACCGAGCCGTTGAAGCGGAGTACGTAGAGATGATGAAAGACTTGATAGCCTTGGCTAACCGAGTCAAGCGCGGCAGGCACGGCGGCTTCACCTTGCTCAAGCTGCGTGACGGCATGGTCGGCTTCGCGCTGAAGACGCTCACCCAAAAAATCCCGAGCAAGATTCTGTAACAATATGCCATGCAGTAGCCAGGTCGTCACCACTACGAATAGTGCCACGCCTCCTAGCCAGGCGAGTAGTCGAAAACGTAAACTGCGCCGATCAATGTGAAGCAAAGAAATACCCCTGGCCGCGGCGAGTTTGGATAATTGATTTGCCTAGATAACGGCGCAGACGAGCGACATAGACTTCGACCAAGTTAGGTGCGGCGGCATCCTGTTCCAGGGCATAGAGCTGCTCTAATAACTGCTCTTTGGAGTGAATGCGATCTGGATGCAGCATTAAGTAGCGTAGTAATCGAAACTCCGTCGCCGTGAGCGAACGCCAAGTTTCTCCCTCTAGACATACTCGTTGGCCTGCTTTATCCAGCGATACGCCATTGAGCGTCACGACTTGAGATAACTGACCAGACTGCCTGCGCAGCAGTGCCTTCAAACGGGCCATAAGCTCGGCTTCATGGAAGGGTTTTGCTAGGTAATCATCGGCACCCGTTTCAAGACCAATGACTTTATCTTCCCAAGTATCGCGCGCCGTCAAGATCAAGATAGGCGTGCTGCGTTTTTGCTTGCGCCACTGGGCTAGTAGATCTAGTCCCGAGCCATCGGGCAAACCGAGATCTAAGATAGCCAGCTCGTAATGCTCGGTTGCCATGAGCGACTTGGCCGCTTTCAATGAAGCGGCCAAGTCGACAAGGTAACCGTTGTCCTTGAGACTCTCTGCCAAGCTTTCTGCCAGCAAATCATCATCTTCGAGTAGCAACAGTTTCATGGGTAAACGTCAGATTAGAAAGTAAAATTGCCGTACATGCCGGATTCGTAATGGCCGGGAATGTTACAAGCATACTCTAGCTCGTTAGTATTATCAGGAACACTCCATAATAGAGTCCCGGTCTCACCAGGTGCAATTGTGACGCCTGCCATGCTCATATTGGCCATATCGTGGCCTTCACCTTGTGACATGTTTGACATGTCATGACCTTCGCCATTTGCCATGTCTAGCATCATTTGACGATGCTCTTCCTGGGCTTCTTTACTGCCAATCACAAATTCATGCTCTAAATTGCCGGTGTTGGTGATTTCAAATTTAACCACCTCCCCAGCCGCCAGTTCTAGCTCTTCAGGGTCGAACCACATATCGCCAGCCTCAAGGCTGATCGTGCGGTCAACGTCAGCCTCGGTTAGGTTATTGCCACCACCGCCGTGGCCGGGTGCAGCCAGCGCCGCGCCCGTGATCAGACTTAATGAAAGGGCAAACAAAGACGTTGTTAAAAGAGTGTAGCGCATGGTCATTTACCTCAGAGGTTATTGTCACCCGTTCTTTATACGGTGTTAACCTGAAACGAGCCTGAACCTACAGTAAAAATATGACCTGCCGGATAAGTAGCTATCACGAAAACTTGCAAGCGCAAGGCCTTATTTCGGGACCTTTTTTAATTCAATACAGCATCTTCCGCTTAATAGTGAAATTTGTTCAGTTGCCGATGTCGGCAGCAGGGATGCTCTTGGTCATCACTGCGCATCATTGTCGGCAGAAAATAGTTGCCCCTTGTTGATGATGATGGTAGCGCTAGTTACTTTTATCGCTATGACCGGACGTCGGCTTTCCACTTCATCTATATTAACCCTTGTGTCTACATTTCCTGAAAGTTTTGCCACAAGATGTTAATGCGAGCGTACAAGCACCATGAGCGCTCATCATCGACGTTGATCTATCAGCAGAAGGTGTAGCTCGTTAAATATCGCCCTCATGAACTCAATGACCAGCCGATGCTGGCCAGTTTGATCTAGATCAGCGTGAAAAAACCAGAGGACAGCTCTTGCAAAAGACCAGTGGCTCCCCAGGGATGACAGAAGCAGAAAGGCTGAACCAGCACTGCACCTGTATCACTCTAGACCGACGAGCAGCCACCCAAAGTCTTATCGACCAGTTGGGCGACGATGCCGATGAGGCCTTTATCCGTTCGACCTGGCATCAACTTTTCTCGAATGTCGCTGTCTTTGTCCCATCTCAGGTTCTGGAGCAGATGAGGGCCACTGTTCAGGCCATAGAAAACGCCGCCGCTCTTCCCGACTATCAGCGACAAGTACTGTCTTGGGCCCCGCAAAGTGCACAGTTAAACCCCGGCCCAGTAGGTGTCTTCATGGGCTATGATTTCCATCTCGGCGAGGACGGGCCTCGCCTCATCGAAATCAATACCAATGCCGGAGGTGCATTTCTTAACGCGATCCTGGTACGGGCCCAACTGCAGTGTTGTGGTGATGCTAAAAGTGCGGCCGGGTCTGCCGACTTCGAGGCTAAAGTGATAGCCCAGTTCGAGAGCGAATGGCGTGCCCAGCGTGGCAATGGACGTCTGGAGAGGATAGCTATCGTTGATGATCAGCCTATGGGGCAATACCTCTATCCTGAATTCAAACTTGCCCAGCAGTTATTACGGCGTCATGGCATTGATGCTCTCATCCTCTCGCCTGGCGACCTTCGGTATGAGTCAGGCATGCTATACAGCGGCGGTAAGCGAGTAGATATGGTTTACAATCGCTTAGTGGATTTTGGGCTCGAAGCACCCGGAAACTCCGCCTTACACTCTGCCTGGTTGGACGGAGGCGCAGTCATAACCCCAAATCCCCATGCACACGCATTGTTCGCGGACAAACGCAACTTGGCTGTGTTATCAGATCCCGCGACGCTTATGGCTTGGGGGTTGAGCGCTCAAAATGCCGAATTACTTCGCTCTTGTATTCCCCGTACCTTACAGGTCAGCGCTGATAATGCTGATACCCTTTGGCAACAGCGACGGCAGTGGTTCTTCAAACCTGTCGCAGGCCACGGAAGTAAGGGAGTGTACCGGGGAAGTAAACTCACCAAAAAAACATTCAGCCAAATCTTGGAAAGCGACTATATTGCCCAGGCCCATGTGCCTCCCTCCGAACGCCTCGTTCTGGTCGATGGACAGCGTAAAAATCTCAAGGTCGACGTTAGACTGTATACCTATCGCGGCACACTGTTAATGGCCGAGGCTGTGTGAAAACGTAGTACCGACTATACTCTACCCATGACAGATCGTGGGAGGTACCGATGAAACGTTTCGTTGCAGGTGAATCCCGGTCCCAAGCTACGTTGTTTCCTGAGCTTCTGGATGATTTCGTTACTGAAGACAACCCGGTTCGGGCCATTGAAGTTTTTGTAGACGCTCTCGACCTCAAACAGCTGGGTTTCAAAGGTATTGATCCCCAGGCAACGGGTCGGCCCGCCTATCACCCCGCTGTACTTCTAAAAATCTATCTTTACGGTTACCTCAACCGCGTGCAATCCAGCCGCCGACTTGAACGTGAGGCGCAGCGGAATGTTGAACTCATGTGGCTAACGGAGCGCCTCGCACCGGACTTCAAAACGATTGCCGATTTCCGCAAGCACAATGGCAAAGCGATCCAAGCCACCTGTCGAGACTTTGTCGTTATATGTCGGCGTCTAGGGCTTTTTTCACAGTCGGTCATGGCAATCGATGGTAGCAAATTTAAGGCAGTCAACAATCGAGACCGCAACTTTACCTTGGCCAAAATGAAACGCCGCGCAGAAGAAATCGATAAGAGTATCGAGCGCTATTTACGCCAACTCGACGCAATGAACCAAGGCTCCACCGTTGTCACAGAAGCGCAGACGACAGGGTTGAAGGAAAAGATCGCCTCCCTCACAGAAGAAGTTCAGCAACTGCAATCCATTGAAATTCAAAGGACCGAGGCCCCTGATCAGCAAATCTCGTTGACGGACCCAGATGCTCGCTCCATGACGACGCGAGGAACGGGAATCGTGGGCTACAACGTTCAGACGGCTGTCGATAGCCAGCATCATCTGATTGTCGCCCATGAAGTCACTAATGTCGGCAGTGACCGGCGTCAGCTTTATCGGATGGCCAAGCAAGCACGCGATGCTAGCGGCGTCAGTGATCTCCACGTCGTCGCTGATCGCGGTTATTTTACAGGTAATGAAATTCTTGCGTGTCATGAGGCCGGTATTACGACGTATCTCCCTAAGCCCAAAACTTCGCCAAACCAGGCCAAAGGTATGTTTCCTAGGGAAGCGTTCCGATATGTGCCTGAACGTAATGAATATCGCTGTCCCGCGAGAGAGCGGCTTATTTGGCGCTTCAAGAACGTCGAAAAAGGCCAGACGCTACATTGCTATTGGAGTTCGGCCTGTCCGAATTGCTCAATGAAGTCGCAATGCACCACAGGTATTTATCGGCGCATTAAACGCTGGGAACACGAAGAAGTATTGGAGGCGGTAACATCACGTCTGGATCAGACGCCGGATATAATGCGCACCCGTCGTCAAACGGTTGAACATCCCTTTGGCACGTTGAAAGCGTGGATGGGTGCGACACACTTTTTAACCAAAGGGCTTAAGAACGTCGGAACGGAAATGAGTCTTCATGTGCTTGCCTACAACATGAAACGCGTCATGAATATCCTTGGCCCCAAGGGTCTGATCCAGGCATTGCGGGCATAAGGCCTTAGTCCGGACCTAGCTCTGCCAAGCTTGCGGTAGCCAATAACGCGCTTTTGTAAGGGCTTCTTAGGCTTTATCTCGATTAACGTCGGATTTGGCATATGAAATGAAAGCGTTCTGATCTGTCTTGCTAGCCGATAGTCGGTAAGCGCTCCAATAACCCCATCTAGGCAGTCATTGCCTAGACCGGTAAGGTCTCTTTCCACTGCCAGGGCAGTAGCGTGTTGAGGTCATCGTCGTTGAGAGAGGGTAGCGTCTCAAAGACGTGCTG
>NZ_VCQL01000044.1:0-10656 GCF_005937175.1 Halomonas sp. ATBC28
TATCTAACGAATATCCTGTTCCACCTCACGCCTCACGCCTCACGCCTCACGCCTCACGCCTCACGCCTCACGCCTCACGCCTCACGCCTCACGCCTCACGCCTCACGCCTCACGCCTCACGCCTCACACTAACGTGCGGTTTTCCGGCGTTTTATGTCAGAATGCACTCCTCAGGAGGAATGCCCATGACTCAGATGCGCTGGGAACAGTTACTTTCCCCACGACGTCTTCACGATCAACGCTCAACAAGTACCCGTGAAATCGGTCGTAGCCCGTTTCATAAAGATCACGACCGTATTGTTTTCTCAGGTTCATTTAGACGCCTAGGGCGCAAGACCCAGGTGCATCCGCTAACCGAAAACGATCATATTCATACGCGCCTAACTCACTCGCTGGAGGTTGGCTGTGTAGGCCGCTCCTTGGGCATGATTGTGGGGGAGTTGCTGCGCGATCGCCTGCCTGAATGGATTACGCCTGCTGACCTTGGCGTCATTGTCCAAACAGCGTGCCTGGGACATGACATCGGGAATCCCCCTTTTGGCCATGCGGGAGAGTATGCAATCCGTGATTGGTTTCAGCGCGCTCAAAGCAGTGGCCTGTTAGAAGGCCTTTCAAACGCTGAGCGCGAAGATCTGTTGACCTATGAAGGCAACGCCCAGGGTTTTCGGGTGATTACCCAGATCGAATATAACCAGTTTAATGGCGGTATGCGGCTTTCTGCGGCCACCTTGGGTGCATTGCTTAAATACCCTTGGACGGTTCGTTATGGTGGTCGAGCGGGCAAGTTTGGCGCCTATCAGTCAGAGCAGGTGCTGCTCAAAGAGGTGGCTGAAGCGGTAGGGTTGTTGCCCCAAGGCGAGCAGCGCTGGTGTCGCCATCCACTGGCGTGGCTGGTCGAGGCGGCAGATGATATCTGCTATGCCCTGTTGGATCTGGAAGATGGTTTGGAGATGGGCATCTTGCGCTATGAAGAGGTTGTCGAAATACTGCGCCAAATTGCCGGAGAGTTTCCGCCCGAGTATGCCGAAATGCAAGATCGTAATGTGTCACAGCGGCGCCGCATTGCACTGCTGCGAGGAGCTGCGATGGAGCGCGCGGTCAATGATGTTGGCACGGTGTTTGTGCAGCACGAGCAGGCCCTGCTGAGCGGCACACTCAGTGAGGATCTGTTGGAGCTGTGCCACCCTGACCTGGGATGGGGTGTTCAAGCGGCGAAGCAGTTGGCTCGAGAGCGCATTTTCCAGAATGAGCGTAAGGCGAAGCTCGAGATTGGCGCCTATACGACACTGGGTATCCTGTTGGAAGCCTTTATTGGCGCTGCACACGAGCTTCACCACACAGGGCACTCATCGTTTAAACACCAGCGTGTACTGGCCCTGATAGGTGAAAACACGCCCCTGCCATCTTGGTCACTCTACGATAGCTATCGGCGAATGCTGGACTTTATCGGTGGGATGACAGACCACTACGCGGTGGATCTAGCCCAGGAGATGGGCGGCCGACTGCGCGGTGATTGAGTACTGTTTAATTAAACCGAAGGTTGGCTCAGGTGCTTCAACTCCATCAACTGAGCGCGCTCAAGAAGCACATTAATGACCTTGTCATGGATGGCATCGTTGAGTGGGCCTGGGGTCAGCTCGGTCAGCTGCTTAGCAAGCGTGTCCCCGCTGACCACTAAAATATCAGGAGCGGCTTCGCTGTTATCTATTTTCCAACCCGGCAGCACCAATACGCCCCGTACCGGGACGGGCACGCCACAGCGCCGCTCTAACCAGTGAGTCAGCCAGTTAACCCCTTGGCGAGTTTTATGCAGTGGCCGACGTTCTTGCCCATGGGGAAAGCGCAACCGCTCGCGTTCCACCGCGACTGTATTGAGCTCATTGCCATCGGTGCCGATAGCGAGTGTTCTTGCCCGTGTCTCAACCACAAATACGCCATGGGGCGTTACTACGACGTGATCGATCGTGAAGCTATCGGTAGGCACATCGTGGAATACATAGTAAGGGTGTGCATCAGGGCGGACTAAGCGCTCCAGCTCTTGGCCAACGGCGAGCTCACAGGCTAAGCCTAACTTTAGCCGTCGGATACGCTGATAGTCGCGTACCAGCAATAATGAAAAAGTCAGTACCAGCAACGTACTAAGCAGCCCATACAGCGCCCACTCAACCCAGTCCTGCTTATCCACAAATAACATACGGCCCATTCCGTAAACTAGCGGAGCGAGGCTGATAATGGGCCCTAATGCACCATTTAAAAAAAGGCTGGAAAACGCTTGGTCAAGGCGGTGCCGTAGCGCTTGACCCGGCTCATGAAGGGGGGCGTTGAATGGAGAGTGAACGCGAGCATCGTGCAGGCTGCGCAGCGCGAGGACAATACTGGCCATTGCCGCCATGGGGAATAAAAAAATCAGGGGTAGCACGTATTCCAGCCAAGCCATTGCAGTGCCTTGCTCTATAGTGACTTACCCGATGGTAAGCCCCGATGGAAAGTTATAGTGGCGTAGAGGAGGCTAACCCCCAGCGAGTTTAACTTGGTAGCCAAGGGCGCTTAACTCCTGACGCAGGGTGTCGCGGTGGTCGCCTTGAATTTCAATAATACCCTCTTTAACTGCCCCACCCGTTCCACACCGCTTTTTAAGCGTTTTAGCTAACGTTTTAAGCTCTTCGCCAGGCAGAGGAATGCCACTGACGGTGGTCACGCCTTTACCTTTACGGCCACTCGTTTCGCGGCGAATGCGTACTACGCCATCAAGCGCCGCCAGCCGCTGCTGTTCGCTCAGATCATCGCAGTGGCAGTCATTGAGTGGCTCGCGGCAAGTGGGGCAGGTTTTGCCATGTTCGGTGGAATAAACCAGCCCACCGAGCTGGTCTCGTAAAGAGGCCATTTTTATCCTCCAATTGAGTGTTGGGGCACAGGGGTTTGCCAATACTCACGGGTGAGTCGCTCCACTACAGCGGGTAGCTGATACATATTACTAATCATGATAGCGTTTTCAGGCGTTGTCTCGGCATCCGGGAAACGGTTTAAGTGGATCACCGTCATTCCCGCCTGAAGCGCCGCGCGTACGCCTACTAAGGCATCGTCTATGGCAATGCAGTCATGCGCTGAATAGCCCATGATACTCGCTGCGTGTAGATGTAAACAGGGTTCGGGCTTCCAGCAATTAGCGGTATAGCCACTGAAAAAACGTTTACCGAAGTAGTGGCTGAGCCCTGTCGCTTCTAAAGCCGTATGAATTTTGCTTTCAGGCCCATTAGAAACCACTGCACTGGGATAAGCCGCCAGAGTATCCAGCGCTTCTTGGGCGCCGGGAATGGTGGTCAGCTCTTGGGCAAGCCGGGTGGCTAGATTGGCTCGCATAGAGACTTCCATGCGGTCAAGCTGGTCAGGGTCAACGTTACCGTAGCGTTGTTGCAGTTCAGCAACGATGCGTCGAAAGCGCGCTCCACGAAATTCGCCAAGATAATCAGTAGACGCGAAAGGCAGGCCTACTGAATTGAGCCCGGCAGCCATCTCTTCAGCCAGTAGCGGCTCGCTATCGACAAGAGTGCCATCACAGTCAAACAGCAAAAGTGGGAGCGGCATTGTGGTTCCTTGCAGCGGCTTATGCACTGCCAGTGTTAGTTGAAGCCATCCATACTGCTATTGAACGGGATTTTACGTCATTTGTGAACACTGTTTTGTTATTTTTTGCTTGCCTGAACGTGACTCTTGAGCCAGCTTAAATGGCTACACTCATTTTGCTGGCTACTGTTGTAGGCCATCTAGCGTCAGCAGACGCAGTAGTACAAGCGATGGAAATGCCTCAGCTGCGCTGAAGAGATAGTGGGGATGCACTATTCTTTCATAATCACAACATGGAGAATGCCTAATGCGATTAACCCCTTGGTTTCTACCCTTTGCACTTAGCGCTGCCTTATTAACGACCACTGGCTATGTGTTTGCTGATAATCATGCGTCTGAGGGTGAACAGCACGAACCTCTGGATGATGAAACGCTTGAAGAGGAGTACGGCATTAAAGCGGGATCAGTAAAGCGTGATGAAGGTGAAGGCGCTTCTTCTAGCGATTCCGAAGGCGCTGATGAGCAGGCACGCGTCCGTGAAGAAGAAGAGGAGGAAGAGAAAAACGAAGAAGTAGCCACTAGCGAGGGCGAGGCTGACGTCGAGTTAGAATCTGGTGAGAGTGAAGAGCGAAACCCAGAGGCGGGCACGGGCGGCACTGGTAGTCCCGACGATGCTATTCACAGTAGCGAAGAAGAGAATAGCGAAGATGACGAGGATGACACCGACGATAATGAATAACGTCAGTGCCTAAGCGTTACTGGGCGAGTCGGCGCGAGTTAGCGCTACTACGCTGATGGTAAGGCTTCATTGTGCGCTGGCTGGTCACCCACCAGGGAGCCTGCTTGCCGCTCATTGAGTTGAGCAGCGCTTTTTGCATGACGAGGCCAGCTTCCATGCTGGCCTCGAGTTTTTCGGTGACCATACGTTGATTTTCTTGCATCATTTTGGGGCTGAAAAACGGCTGTGTTTGCCATAAATGATTTCGCATAGTGATCGTCGACAAAGACGTCGACCATAGCTCAAAGGCCATGATACCGACTTTCCATATATCGAACATCGCTACCGGGGGAGTGGGCATTAGGGGAAGGGAAGTTGTGGGTTTCATCAGCGTTGTGGCCTCCTTGCTGGAACACGAGACATCGTGACCTCATCTCCAGTGTTAGCGCATCTATGCTGCATTGCAATATCTATTTAATTAGCCACAAAAAAAGACGACCGGTTGGTCGTCTTTTTCGAAAGTGAGCCAATTACAAGCTTATTTTACCTTGGGAGCCAGTTCGCCGCGCTCATAGCGCAGGAACATCTCTTCCAAGCTGATCGGCTTAATCTTACTGGCATTGCCGGCCGTACCAAAGGCTTCGTAGCGGGCGATACATAGATCGCGCATCGCGGTAACGGTCTCTTTCAAGAACTTACGTGGGTCGAATTCTGACGGGTTCTCAGCCAGGAAGCGACGCACGGCACCGGTAGACGCCAAGCGTAGGTCGGTGTCGATGTTGACCTTACGCACGCCGTGCTTAATGCCCTCAACGATCTCTTCGACTGGCACGCCGTACGTTTCGGGGATCTCACCGCCGTGCTGGTTAATCACTTCCAGCCACTCCTGGGGAACAGAAGAAGAGCCGTGCATGACCAGATGGGTGTCCGGAATTCGCGCGTGGATCTCTTTAATACGCTGGATAGAGAGCGTGTCACCGGTAGGCGGCTTAGTGAACTTGTAAGCGCCGTGGCTGGTGCCAATGGCAATCGCCAGTGCGTCCACATGGGTCGCTTTCACAAACTCTGCGGCTTCTTCTGGGTCGGTAAGCAGTTGCTCCATATCCAGCTTGCCTTCCGCGCCAATACCGTCTTCTTCACCGGCCATGCCGGTTTCCAGGCTGCCCAGGCAGCCCAACTCGCCTTCGACGGAAACGCCACAGGCGTGAGCCATTTCCACCGCGCGGCGGGTAACATTGACGTTATAGTCGTAGTCGGTGGGCGTTTTACCATCTTCACCCAGCGAGCCATCCATCATCACCGAGGAGAAGCCGAGCTGAATAGAACGCTGGCAGACCGCAGGGCTGGTGCCGTGATCCTGGTGCATGACCACAGGGATATGCGGAAACTCTTCGACGGCCGCCAAAATCAGATGGCGCAGGAAGGGCGCACCCGCGTACTTGCGTGCACCGGCAGATGCTTGCACGATGACCGGCGAATCGGTGGCATCAGCGGCTTCCATAATGGCGCGCATCTGCTCAAGGTTGTTGACGTTGAACGCCGGAATGCCGTAACCATATTCGGCGGCGTGGTCGAGCATCTGGCGCATGCTGATCAAAGCCATGAAGTTACCTTATCTATGTTGTAAAGACTGGGTTGTCAAAATTGGGTTTAAAGACTGAGCTACCAGTTTGAACGATGGTGAGTGTTTAGATTCAAGTCGTGTAATGTTAACCGCGTTTGGCGGCGGCTTCGAGTGCAGCAACGGCAGGCAACTGCTTGCCTTCGACATACTCAAGAAAGGCGCCGCCACCGGTTGAAATGTACGAAACGCGATCCGCAATAGCATATTTATCAATGGCCGCTAAGGTATCGCCGCCACCGGCAATAGAGAAACCTGCGCTATCAGCGATAGCCTGGGCGATTACCTGGGTACCTTTACCGAATTGATCGATTTCAAAGACGCCGACAGGCCCATTCCATAAAATAGTGCCTGCATCCTTAAGCATGCTGGCCAAATGTGCAGCGGTGTCTGGGCCAATATCCAGAATCATCTCGTTATCAGCCACCTGGTCGACCGGCTTGACAACGGCCTTGGCCGACTCAGAAAACTCGGTGGCAACGACAACATCGGTAGGAAGTGGAATCGAGACCTTCTCCATCAGTGCTTTGGCTTGGCCCACCAAATCAGCCTCATGGAGTGATTTACCGACATTGTACCCCGCGGCGGCAATAAAGGTGTTGGCGATGCCGCCGCCGACAATCAGTTGATCACATTTATCAGCCAGCGCGGTGAGGACATCCAGCTTGGTAGAGACCTTCGAGCCGCCGACGATGGCTGCCATGGGCCGAGCCGGGTGTGCCAGCGCTTTCTCAAGTGCATCGAGTTCCTGGGCAAGCAAAGGGCCAGCGCAGGCGCTAGGGGCAAAACGCGCCACGCCGTGGGTAGAGGCTTGGGCACGGTGGGCGGTGCCAAAAGCGTCCATCACAAAGATATCGCACAGCGCGGCGTACTGTTTCGCCAACTGCTCATCATCTTTTTTCTCGCCGCTGTTAAAGCGCACGTTCTCTAGCAGTACGACGTCGCCATTGGCGAGATCCAGCGTTTCGCCGGCCGTTTCACCGAGATAGGCTTTGATCAGCGGCACTGAGCGGCCTAACAGTTCACCCAAGTGCTCAGCCACCGGCGCGAGGGAAAACTCCTCAGCGGGTTCACCTTCGGTGGGGCGCCCTAAATGGCTCATCAACATCACCTTCGCCCCAGCCTTTGCGGCGGCTTGAATGGTCGGCAGTGCGGCGCGCAGGCGGGCATCGCTGGAGACGCGGCCATGTTTGATGGGCACATTCAAATCTTCACGAATCAGCACGCGTTGTCCTTCCAGGGGAAGGTCAGTCATCTTTTTTACATTCATGGAAGCGGTTTCCTCGTGTTTAGGCCGTGGAACTCAATATAAACAGTTAATGCAAATAGGTTACGTTTCTGTCGAAAGTCTGGCCAGTCGCTGGCTAATATCGAGCATACGGTTAGCGAACCCCCACTCATTGTCGAACCAGCACAGCAGTTTGATAAGGCGCTTGCCAGCCACTCGGGTTTGGGTAGCGTCCAGGATGCCTGAGCGAGGGTCGTGATTAAAATCAACCGACGCCATAGGCGCTTCAGTATAGCCAAGCACGCCCTTTAAGCGCTGCTGACTGGCGGCCAGCAGCAGGTTATTTACATCGTCGCGGTGAGTGTCGCGGCTGACGGTGAGTGCCACGTCCATGGCAGAGACATTGATAGTGGGAACACGTACGTGCAGGCACTCAAAGCGGTTCGCAAGATTGGGCATCAAGCGGCTAATACCCAGCGCCAAGCCGGTATCCACCGGCACAATGGAGTGCATTGCCGAGCGGGTCAGACGCAGGTCGGTCTGGTGGTAGGCATCGATCACCGGCTGGTCATTCATCGCCGAATGAATCGTCGTGGTGACACCGTGCTCAAGGCCGAGAGCTTCATCCAGAACGGTCAACAGCGGCACCAGGCAGTTGGTGGTGCACGAAGCGGCAGAGAGTATGCGCTGGGAAAGCGCCAGCTCGCCTTCATTAATGCCCCACACAATGGTGGCATCGACATCATTTTCCGCTGGCTGGGAAAACAGCAGCCGCTTAGCGCCTGCCGCTAAGTGCAGCTCAGCGGTGGCACGATCTTTAAAGCTCCCGGAGCACTCCAGCACCAGATCCACATCAAGCGCCTTCCAGGGTAACTTGTGTGGATCTTGTTCGCAGAGTACCTGGATGCGCTGGCCGTTGACGATAAGGTACTGACCGTCGTTATCGACGTCACCGGGAAAGCGGCCATGGGTGGTGTCGTAACGGGTTAGATAGGTGATGGTCGCGAGATCAGAGAGTTCATTAATGGCGACCACTTCAAGTTCGGGGTGTCGCCGCTCGACGAGCGCCCGCAACACGCATTGGCCAATGCGTCCGTAACCGTTAATGGCGATGCGATACCTGGGAGCAGAATTAGCCATGCAGAAGGGTGGCTCTTAAAAGTGAATCAACAATAATCGAAATAGGCTAGAACTCGTTGCGATGATAACGTATTTCAGCGGACGATTCTTACTAACTGCCGGTGCCTATCAGCTGCCCATGCTTATTAATCGCCAGGCGAGTGGCAACAGTACTGCGGTGAAAATACCGGTAAGGCTCATGCCCAGTGATGCAAAAGCCCCAGCGGTGGGGCTGATCTCAAATGCTCTTACCGTGCCAATGGCATGGCCGTTAAGCCCCAGGGCGAAACCGATCAAGCGCTCATCGTCAATATGCAGCCAACGCGCAGCGAGGCTGACACAGGGAATCGTGATCACCCCGGTGACCAGCAGCGCACCCAACAGCAGGGCTACCGTACCACCAAGCTGTTCCGTAATGCCGATAGCGATAGGCGCGGTTACCGATTTAGCGGCAATGGAAGCGAGTATGGTGTCCGAGCTGCCCAGTAACCAAGCAATTGCCAGTGAATAGCAAGCTGCCAGCGTTGCGGCGATGGGTAAACAAATCGCCAGCGGTCGCCATAATTCAACAATCCGCGGCAACTGTTGATAAAGCGGCATACCCAGCGCCACTGTGGCTGGCCCCAATAGCACCGTTAGCCATGTGGCCCCCTGCTGATAGGTAGCGTAAGGCAGCCCTATCAGCGCTAACGCTCCCGCCAGTAGCAGCGCCGCGATCAAAATAGCGGGAAGCCAAGAAGGGCGCTTTAAACGCTGGAACAGAGCACTACCAAGCAAATAAGCGGCGAGCGTTAACCCCACCGCAAATAGCGGGGTGGTGGTTAATAAAGTGAGCAGCGGTGTATCAGCGGACATGCGGCTGCCCGATTAGTCGCTTGAGCAGCCACAGCGTGGTTATCACGCTGAGTAACGTACCCAACACCAAGGCAATAAGAATGGCACTCCACTGCCCAGCCAGTTCGCCGATGATGAAAAACACTCCTACAACCCCGGGCATAATCAGCATAGCGAGGAGCGCAATAAGCGGCTGGGCGGCAGCGGCAATGCTGCTAGGGACACGGCCACGGACGGCGAGCGTAGCGCAGAGCAGCAACATGCCGATCACGCCTGACGAGATCGGCAAAGCGGTGAAGTGGATTACCACTTCACCGATAAGCCAGTAGCTAATCAGCCATAGAAAGCCACTGAGTGCTGGCATGGCTTAGCCGAGTAGTTCGTTGGCTTGCTTGACCACATTGTCGACGGTAAAGCCGAAGTGCTTGAACAGATCCCCCGCTGGTGCGGATTCACCGTAGGTGGTCATGCCGATCACGCGGCCGTCAAGACCCACATACTTGTACCAGTAGTCGGCATGGGCGGCTTCGATGGCGATACGCTTGGTCACCGCCTTGGGCAACACGCTCTCACGGTACTCGGCGTCCTGGCCGTTAAAGCGATAGGCCGAGGGCATGGAGACCACGCGTACCGCTTTGCCCTGCTGCTCGAGCTCGGCGGCGGCGTCCATCGCCAGGCCGACTTCAGAACCGGTGGCAATCAGAATCAACTCCGGCGTTCCTTCGCTGTCCTTAAGAACGTACGCACCGTTCTGAATGGCTGCCAACTGAGCTTTAGTGCGCTGCTGGTGGGGCAGGTTCTGGCGTGACAGCACCAGCGCCGTGGGGCCAGAGTGACGCTTGATGGCCGCATCCCAGGCGGCGGCGGTTTCCACCGCATCACAGGGGCGCCAGGTGTTTAGATTCGGCGTGGTACGCAGGCTGGTGAGCTGCTCAATGGGCTGGTGAGTCGGGCCATCTTCACCCAGGCCGATGGAGTCATGGGTAAACACGTAAATCACCTGCTGGCCCATCAGCGACGCCATGCGGATCGAGTTACGCATGTACTCCATAAAGATCAGGAAGGTCGCACCGTAAGGCACCAGGCCGCCGTGGAGAGCGATGCCGTTCATGACCGCCCCCATGCCGAACTCACGCACACCGTAGTGCAGGTAGTTGCCGCTGGCGTCTTCCGGGGTGATCGCTTTGGCGCCTTTCCAGAAGGTCAGGTTAGACGGCGCCAGGTCGGCACTGCCACCCAGCAGTTCCGGCATTTGTGGGCCAATCACATTGAGTGCTTCGAACGAGGCTTTGCGTGACGCAATGGTCTCGCCACGCTCTTGGGCCTGCTCGATCAAGGCTTCGGTGGGCAGTTCCGCGGGTAACTGGCGCTTCATCCGGCGGGTGAACTCCCGCGCTTCCGTGGGGAAGGCTTCCGCATAGCGGGCAAACCGCGCGTCCCACGCCTGCTGAGCCGCTTTGCCCGCTTCACGGGCATCCCAGGCGGAGTAGATCGGCTCGGGAATATGGAAGGGCGCATGGGGCCAGTCGAGCTGAGTGCGTGCCAGGGCCACTTCGTCGTCGCCTAAGGGGG
>NZ_VCQL01000045.1:0-9793 GCF_005937175.1 Halomonas sp. ATBC28
TCTTGCTGGAATTAGCGAAGGAAACATGCACCAGCAGTAGGTGAAGCATCAACCAGATAATCCGATGAGATGCCGGTCTGTCTCACTCTCATGCAAAGGTAAGATCAACCATTTAATCCGCTTACCCATATTATCTTGGGCGGATCAAGGCACCGTAGAGTTTAATGAACCAGTACCACTCGCCACTCAAAGGCGACGTCTGAACTTGCGGACCCAAGAACTCCAGGTGATAGAGCGATGGTTAGATAACATGAACCAAGACAAGATGACTGAAAGCTTCAGTCTGAAGGAACTAATCGAATCGCTTGGGACAGGTAAATTAGTTTTCGAGGCTAATGATTCGCGAAGTAATCATTAGTGATGCGGCGAAGTCATGGCACTGTGCGTATCCATCATCCCTATCATGGATTGCAGATGCCAGAGTTGCCAGACGGCAAACGTAATAATCAGCAGCGCTGCTAGCGTACGAGTCGCGGGGCTACGTATCCATATTGAGACACGGCGCGCTGCCACTCCGGTCGCTAGGACGGCAGGCAAGGTGCCGAGCCCAAAGGGCCCCCATCATCGCGGCGGCACGCAATGGCTCGGCTACAGCAAGACTCCAGGCCAGCATCGAATAGATTAGCCCACAGGGCATCCAGCCCCATAGCGAGCCAAGTGCGAATGCTTGGGGTACTTTTACAACAGGCATCAAGCGACGGCCTATTGGTTCGATGCGGCGCCACAGGACGCGCCCCAGTGCCTCGATACGTAGCAAGCCCTTCCACCAGTTGGCGATATACAGTGCCATTAGTATCAACATGACCGCCGCCAGGATACGCAACACCAGGGCGAAGCTGTCCAGTGCATGGTTGAGCACGGAACCGAGCAGGGCCACCAAGGCACCAGCGATCATGTAGCTGCTGATACGACCTAAATTATAGCCGAGCAACAGACCTGCTAAACGCCTCGGCTGTCGCATGCTGGGGGGCACAGCAAAGGTCAGGGCACTCATGATGCCGCCACACATGCCGATACAGTGCGCGCCTCCCAGCAAGCCGAAGACGAAGGCCGCCGCCAGCGGCGGCAGGCTCATGTCGGCGGGATTCATTTAAGGGGCACCTTTGGAGCTACCCGCCGTATCACGGGAGGGGCTGATGGTGAAGGCCGCCGGAGGCGAACCGTACGGTGATACGAGTTCGACCTGTTCGGGTGGATAGCAGAGTCCTTGGTCGGAACAGCCCTGAAAGGTCACCATGATGGCCAGCGGCCCGGTAACGGTGTCGCTCGCCTCGATGGGCGCACTCACCAACACCTGATCGTAGAAAACGTTAATGTTCCCTAAAGACGCGTGCGACATTGGCTCGCCAGGAGGCAAAGCCAACTCACCGAAATTGATATCTTGAGAGAGACTCTCAATCGCGAACTGATGCCGGTGAAGGTAGTAATTTTCGGCGGCGGTGAAGCCGATATAAACTCGATCATCGTCTCGCCAGGCGGTGGTTCGGAAGGCTTCTTTAGCCGGTAGAAAGTCACGTTGGGGCGAACGGTTAAAGGGGGAACTTTTGTCACCAACCTCAAACATCTCTTCACGTGCCGCTACCGGGGTGACTATAAAGAGTGCCACCGTTAGAAAAGCGAAGACTTGTTTCATGAGTTTAACGCCGCCTTTGGCTTATCCATTGGCTGACCTCTGGACCAAGCGACCAGAGCAAAGCCCGCGACGATCATTGGTAGTGTCAGTAGCTGCCCCATGGTTAACCAGCCAAAAGCGATGAATCCCAACTGAGGGTCGGGGAGGCGCACGAACTCTACGATGAAACGGAAGGCTCCATACAGAAGCAGGAACAGCCCAGAGATGAGGCCCCGCTGACGTGGTCGGCGCGATAGCCACCACAGCACGGCAAACAACACGACACCTTCAAGGGCAAACTCGTAGAGAGCCGAAGGATGCCGTGGCTCTGGGCCCAGCTCCATCATGGATGGAAACACCATTGCCCAAGGTACATCACTAACTCTCCCCGGTAACTCGTGATTGATGAAGTTCCCGAGGCGACCCGCTCCCAGGCCGATGGGGACTAACGGAGCAATGAAGTCGGTCAGTTGAATAAAAGCCAGTTGATGTTTGCGAGCAAACAGCCAGGCAGCCACTAACACACCGGCAAGGCCGCCATGAAAGCTCATGCCTCCTTCCCAGATTTTTAGTAACCAAAGGGGGTTGGCTTGCAGTTGTTCGAGCCCGTAAAACAGTGCATAGCCAAGGCGGCCGCCAACGATGATGCCGATGGCGGCGTAGAAGATCAGGTCGCCTATATCATCGTGGCTTAGGCCGAGTCGGTGGGCGCGACGCCGACCCAACCACCAAGCGGCCACTAGCCCGATTACATACATTAAGCCATACCAGTGAATCTGAAGAGGGCCTATGGCGATGGCGATCGGGTCGATTTGAGGGTATTGCAGCATATATCTTCCTTAATCAATCGTTACTGTTGGAGTCATCAACAAAAATTATTGCGTCTTAAGAGCCGTTTTATCGTTTCCACTTCTCGACTTCCTGGATGACTCGCTCAACATCTTCAGAAGTTATGTAACCTGTATGTTTGTAACGAATAGTGCCCTCGGTATCGACCAGATAGCTTTCGGGTGCGCCATAAACACCTAGCTCAAAACCTAGGTTACCCTCTGGATCAAAAATATTGACTTCAAAAGGATTCCCAAACTCGTCAAGAAACTCGAGTCCCTTTGCCTGGGTATCCTTGTAGTTGATGCCAACCAAGCGGACGCCTCGCGCGGCTAAGTCCAATAACTGCGGCATTTCATGCTTGCAAGTGGGGCACCACTCTCCCCAAACATTGACCAATGTCACCTTATCTTTAAAAAGAGATTCATCAACGACCCTTGAGGGGTCTTCCAGCGTCGTCAGGTTGAAGGCCGGAAACGGCTGAGCTAACAAGGGGGAATCTCTGGCGCTAGGATCCATTGATAAGCCCTGATAAAAGAAAAAGCTCAAACCAAAAAAGCCCAATAGGGGTAAAAATAGCAATGTCCGAGATTTCACGTATACGTCTCACAGGTAGTAGCGGGTAAGTGCCTGCTGAGCATTGTTAGTGCTTACGGAAGTTGATTTGGAGCACTAGGTTGCATCGGTCATGGCTTCCGAGCCCATAGGCGTTTCGCCAGCAGCGGCAGCAATGTGATGCCACTGATGAGGACCAGCGCGATCGTGAGACCACGGGAGTCGGCGGTAATTAGCACTTCGCCGAACTTGACGATCAGATACGCCGTGGGGATTACGCCGGCCAATGTGGCGATCAAAAAGCGCCAGAAGGACAGGGGTGTAATACCTGCCGCGTAGCTGATGGCATCAAACGAAATGAAGGGCACCAATCGGGATGCAAAAACGATGAGCATCAAGCCGGTTTGAGAGCGTTCCTTCCCCAGCCAGTTAAGGATGGGACGCGTACGCGACCAGCGTTGCATTACCTCATAGCCGAGCAAACGAGCAATGCAGAAAGCGAGCAGAGCGCCGGCTTCGGCACCGATAACGACATAGGCCGTTCCCCAAACTGGGCCGTAGATCGCACCGGCCACCATGGCAATCGGACCACTGGGGATCGGGCTCATGACAATGGCCGTAATCATCATAAAGATGATGGCCAATGGCCCCCAGACGCCCAACCCATCAACCCATTCACGCAAGGCCTGCTTATCGGTCAAGACCGACAAGGCGCCGGTCTCCATCAGGATCCAATAGAGGGACGCCAAGCCCATCAGTAGAGAGAGCCCCAAAAAGAGCTTTTGCTTTACACTAAGCTTGGTTGCCATGTCCATCTCAGTTGTGGGGAGCAGGGAGACATGTCATCTCAGCCCTGTACCGTGATGGAGTATCATTCAACACCCAATATTTCGCGAAGCTGGTCGGTCGACACTGCACCATTGATACGCTGTACTTTCCCGGCTTCATCACGGTAGTAGCTGGTCGGCGTCCCTGTAGCACCGGCCTCGCGCATGATCTGGGCATGCTTTCTGAGCAGCGCTTGACTCTCCTCCGACGGCTCCACCGGTTTTATGCCGCCATTGCGAAATTCCAATTCATGGGTTTCGAGAGCGCTAGCCGGATTGTCGGCTTCAAGGATTGCGGCAGCTTTGCGAAGACTGTCCTCTGATAGCACGCCGACCAGCACGTGACGAAGCTGTAGTACGCCTTGCTCGATTAGCGGGCGTGAATTCTTCCAGAGTGCGTTGCAGTAGGGGCAGTTGGGGTCTGTTAGTGTGTAAACAATATGCGATGCATCATCATTCCCCTCCGAGATAAAACGAGTGTTTTCAAACGCACTCCAGGCAGCTTCCAGCATGGGTTCCAGCACCAGAGCCTGAAGCTGGCTTTCCATGACGGCATTGCCCTGGGGGTCGATTAACGTACCAATGACGGCATAGTCGGAAGAGGAAGAAATATAAGCCGCCATAGGCTCATTATCATAAGACAAGGCATAGCCTTGGAGGTCGTCAGGCGCTTCGAAGATGCCATGGAATGTGAACCCTTGATCCACCAACACGGTAATCGTCTTGGGCAAGGGAGACTCAGTATTAGCGGCAATGCCGGCCTGATGACTCTCATTGGCATCGGTTCCTGCTTCCTGCGCCAACGCAGGCAACGTAATAAGACCTAACAGACCTGCAGCGGCTAGGTAATAAGTAGAATGTAGGATATGCCTCATGAATGCTCTCTTTATCAATTACTGTTTTTCCAAGGGATTAGGTCGATCACATTTACTGGCTGGTTTTAGTGCTTCTTATTAAAAAACAGGTACTTGATAAGCGCAGCAACACCAAGCCCCAGTGCAATAATCAACAAGATCGCTATTAGGCCCATCCCCGCCATACCCCACATGCAACTATCACTTCCCATCATTTTGAATTCCTCTTTAACACTACGGTGTTTGGTTTAGGCGCGATGAACAGCCTCGTTTGGACGTGGTGTGGCATTGCCGGGATCTGGCGTGAAACGGCGTAGCCGCAACGAGTTAGTCAGTACAAAGACACTGGAAACACTCATGGCAGCCGCCGCCAGCATGGGGCTGAGCAATACGCCGATGAACGGATAGAGCACGCCCGCCGCCACGGGGATCAACGCTACGTTGTAGCCATAGGCCCAAACGAAATTGCCGATAATGGTCCGGTGGGTACGCTTGGAGAGCGCCGTGGCATTGACGATGCCTCGCAAATCGCCACTCATCAGCACCACATCGCCGGACTCGATGGCAATATCGGTGCCAGTGCCGATCGCAATGCCCACGTCGGCCTGGGCCAAAGCGGGCGCATCATTGATCCCGTCCCCCACAAAAGCGACGCGCTTGCCCTCCGCCTGGAGACGCCGGATCTCTGCCGCTTTCTGGTCGGGCAGTACCTCAGCGAGAATCTGCTGGATGCCAACCTGTCGGGCGATAGCATCGGCAGTGGCACGGTTATCGCCGGTGAGCATGGCCACTTCCAGCCCTTGCGCTTTGAGTGCTGCGATGGCCTCGGCAGAGCCCTCCTTAAGTGGATCCGCCACCGCGATGACTGCAGCAAGCTGGCCGTCTACCGCGGCATAGAGCGGGCTCTTGGCGTTCTCGGCAAACACCTTGGCGCGTGTTTCTGCCTGGCCGAGCTCGATTTCCAGCCGAAGCATGTAACGATCAGCTCCCACATGTACCAAGTGGCCGTCGACCTCGGCTTCAATGCCGTAGCCAGGCTCGGCACTAAAGCGACTGACCGAGGGTAATTCCAGCCCGCGGGCCTTGGCGCCCTGTACAATAGCCTCGGCGATGGGGTGCTCGCTTTGAGCTTCCACCGCCGCGACCAGTCGCAGCACCTCGTTCTCATGGCCGTTGATCGCTTCGAAGTCGGTCAGCTCGGGGCGCCCCTGGGTCAAAGTGCCGGTCTTGTCCAGCACCACCGTATTCATTTTGGCCAGCGTCTCAAGCGCCGCCCCTTTACGAAATAGCACTCCCATCTCGGCCCCTTTCCCGGTACTGACCATGATGGCCGTTGGGGTGGCTAGGCCCATCGCACAGGGGCAGGCAATTAGCAGTACGCTAACGGTAGTGACGAAAGCAAACGACAAAGACGGCGCCGGTCCGAAAGCGAACCAGAGTGCAAAGGTCATCGTGGCGATAGCGATGACCACGGGAACAAATACACCAGCAACCTTGTCGGCCAACTGCTGGATGGGGGGCTTCTCCGCTTGGGCCGTTTCCACCATCTTGACGATCTGCG
This sequence comes from Halomonas sp. ATBC28, assembly GCF_005937175.1. Classification (NCBI taxonomy): domain Bacteria; kingdom Pseudomonadati; phylum Pseudomonadota; class Gammaproteobacteria; order Oceanospirillales; family Halomonadaceae; genus Halomonas; species Halomonas sp. ATBC28. The sequence continues at coordinate 6,238 of NZ_VCQL01000045.1, forward strand.
ACAAGACAGTGTCGGCACCGACTCGCGTGGCCCGAAAGGTAAGTGCACCGTTCTTGTTGATAGTGCCACCGACGACTTCGGAATCTTTCTGTTTGGCGACCGGCACGGGCTCACCGCTGATCATCGACTCATCAACGTAAGAGTGACCCTCCTCGACGATGCCATCGACTGGAACACGCTCCCCTGGGCGAACCAAAATACGATCGCCTGTGACGACGGCGTCGATAGGCAGCTCGACGGTTTCATCCTCGCGTATGACGCGGGCAGTTTTCGCCTGTAATTGCAGAAGCTTCTTGATCGCCTCGGAGGTGCGGCCCTTGGCAATGTGTTCAAAATAACGACCGAGCAGGATTAGCGTCACGATCACCGCCGCCGCTTCGAAATAGCTCACGGCGGTTCCGACGGGAAAGAGCGTGGGCACCAGCAGGGCGGCGACCGAATAAAAATAGGCAGCGCTCGATCCGATCATAACGAGGCTGTTCATGCCTGGATTAAAATGCCGGAGTTCGGCGAAGCCGGCACGATAGAAGCGTGCACCTGCATAAAACTGCACCGGTGTAGCCAATAACCACTCGACGCCCATCCAGCCGCGATGCGGCATTAGACTCGTTAACAGCGTGTCAAAAGCGGGAATCATTTTTCCCATGGCGATGATGACTACCGGAATCGTAAATATTGCCGCGAGCACGACTCGGCGGCGAAGCTCGGCTCTCTCCCAGTCCTCGCTGTCCGTTGGTGGCGGCGTATCGGTATCCTGAGGTTCATAGCCTGCCTCGCGGATGGCATGCTGAATACGCGTTAACGAAACGGCTCCCGGCAGGAAGCGAACGAAGGCCTTCTGGGTAGCAAGGTTAACACTCACTTCCACCATGCCGGGCAGCTTCGTTAGCGTTCGCTCTATCCGAGAGACACACGATCCACAACTCATGCCGGTGATGGGAATGTCGAGACTTTCCACCACAGGTTGATAGCCCGCTGTTTCAATGGCGTTGAGTAGGCTAGTGGTCGTGGTACCTGCTTCGACCTGGATAGCCGCCTTCTGGGTGGCGAGGTTCACTTGAGCGTTGATCACGCCTGGCTGCTGGCTGAGTGCACGTTCCACACGTCCAACACAGGAAGCACAGGACATACCACGAATCTCGATATCGACGTTTTGCGCCATAATGAAGATCTCCTGTTAATTTATCGACGACCTGATATGCGAGCTTGATTCCCCATGTTCGCTGTCGAGAAAGTGCTGATCATTCAGCCTGCTCAGCGATAGCTTCAACAATCGGGCAGCCTTCCTGCATAGGCCCTTCGCCTGCACACTCGCCCAGTGTTTTCGATAATACGGCTTCAATCCGCGTGAGGTGTTTGATCTGCTCGCGCACCTTGTGCAGCTTCTCCCCGGCGATGCGTTTAGCTTGCGCCCGGTCGCCATTAGCATCCTGAAGCATTAGCAGCTCCCGAATCTCTTGCAGCGTGAAGCCCCACTGCTTGGCATGGACGATAAACTGCAACCGATCCACAGCTTCCAGTGGGTAACGCCGATAGTTGGCATCGGTCCTCCTCGGAGGTGGCATAAGTTTCTCTTTTTCGTAGAATCGAATCGCCTGGCTAGCGACCCCGCTTCGTTCGGCAAGCTCGCCGATACTTAGTGTTTGCATAGCGTTACCTCACGACATTATTAATCTAAGCTTCTGGCAGCCTGACTCAACGAATCTACCGGTCGGGGCTCCTATTGCTCCGGTTGGCGCACGACCCTAAGGTAGGGCGTCTTGGTGTTCCAGCCTTCGGGAAAGTGTTGCCTAGCGTCATCATTCGATAGCGATGGCGAGATGATGACATCGTCACCGTTTTGCCAGTCAACGGGGGTGGCCACTTTGTGCTTGTCAGTTAGCTGAAGCGAATCGAGAACCCGCAGTATCTCGTCGACATTACGTCCTGTGCTGGGTGGATACGTCAAAGTGAGACGAATTTTCTTGTCAGAATCGATGATGAAGACCGTACGCACCGTCAGTTTGGGGTCGGCTTTGGGATGGATCATTCCATAAAGCTTCGCTACCACCTGATCTTCGTCAGCCAGCAAGGGGTAGTTCAGGGCCGTGCCTTGAGTCTGTTCAATATCCCCCAGCCAGTCGTGGTGAGAGCTGAGGGGATCCACCGAAACCCCAACCAGTTTGGCACCCCGCTGGGTGAATTCGTTCTTTCGCTTGGCAAACGCGCCCAGCTCTGTGGTGCATACTGGCGTAAAATCAGCGGGGTGCGAGAACAGCACCGCCCAGCTGTCGTCAAGCCATTGGTGAAAGTTGACCGTGCCTTGTGTGGATTCGATCGTGAAGTTTGGTGCTGTCTCGCCCAGTTGTAGCGCCATGGAAATGTCCTCATGTCATTCATTGAGTAGCCACCATAACTTTGAAGTCAACTTTAAGGTCAAGCCTGATGTGTAATATTTGCAATTCGATAGGAGACAAATAATTTGTCAATAAAGGTTGACCTTAAAGCAGCTGTAAGCCTTAAAATTCTTACGGCGTTAAAATGGATATGATAGGAGGTAGCACCATGGGATTGGTATCAATACCCTTGTTGGCCGTCTCCATAACTTAAGTTGCGATAACACATTGGAATCTCTCTCTTCCATCGGCTTGGTCGGCGCCTTTATCGGCGGATTGGTCTCCTTCTTCTCGCCCTGCACGCTGCCCCTGTTACCGGCCTACCTGTCGGTGGTCACAGGCGGTAGTGCCGGTAAAGCCGACAGGCGGTTAGAGGCATTGACCCTCAGTGCCTTCTTCGTCTTCGGCTTCAGCATCGTGTTCATCCTACTCGGGCTCGGCGCCAGTAGTATCGGGCAACTGATGCGAGGGTATCGCCAAGAATTCAACTGGGTTGCCGGCTCGGCGGTGATCGTGCTGGGCCTCTTTATGACCGGCGTGTTCCGATTGCCGCTATTCCAGCGTACCTTTCAGTTCACACCCAACGTCCAGGGTGGCTCCCCGCTGTCGGCGACAGTGTTCGGGGTCTCTTTTGCCATCGGTTGGACCCCCTGTATCGGCCCCATCCTGGGCGCCATCCTGATGGCCACGTCCAACGCTGCTAGTGCTCAGGCTGGAATGATATATCTCAGTGCCTACTCGGCTGGCCTAGCGCTACCTTTTCTTGCCAGCACTTTACTGATTAACCGATTCGCTCTGCATCGGCAAAGCCTAGGAAGGTGGAGCGCCTATGCTCGCCCCGTGGCGGGCACGGTTGTGATCCTGATGGGCATCGCCATCGTCTCGGGTACCATGACGCGGCTTTCCAGTATCATGGTCGACCTTTTTCCCTCCCTGGCGACCCTAGGGTAGCCAGGCCGTCAGAGAAGTAGAGCTTGATTTTCATCCGGCCCCCTTAAGAAGCTCGTTAGCCTGAGCTAGCCTCTTAAAAGGAGATGGTTTTTATAAAGCTTAGGGAAGGTCTGAATAACTGCCGATATTCATCAACGCTTACTTGAGCCGACAAAAAATCGAAAATTCAGACACTCTTCTCCCTTTCTTTGTGTATTTTTGCTCCTTTCCCGCTCATTGAGCGGGAAAGG
>NZ_VCQL01000046.1:0-8051 GCF_005937175.1 Halomonas sp. ATBC28
ATGTCATTGAAATCCTTCACCTGTCATTGCGAACGTAGTGCAGCAATCTCGGGGTTAATCTGCCACCGCCAAAGATTGCCGCGTCGCTGCGCTCCTCGCAATGACGTAGGTGATGTCATTGAAATCCTTCACCTGTCATTGCGAACGTAGTGAAGCAATCTCGAGGTTAATCTGCCACCGCCGCCAAAGATTGCCGCGTCGCTGCGCTCCTCCCAATGACGTAGGTGATGTCATTGAAATCCTCTACCTGTCATTGCGAACGTAGTGAAGCAATCTCGGGGTTAATCTGCCACCGCCGCCAAAGATTGCTTCGTCGCAAGTTCCTCGCAATGACATAAAGAGGACTCCTCTCAATGACAAAAAATGAAAGTTCCTCATAATCACATTTCGTGACGGTATTACTCCTCGGAAAGGTTTTCAAACCTCGGCATCCCGACGTTCCAGGGTTTAAGGTCGCCCTTCTCCCCGAAGTTGTCGTGATCACCGAGTACATGGCCGTCGTGTTCGCGGGTTTGCCCGTACAGTGAGCGGTTATGGAAGGTCGGGCCAAAACGCTCGGCTGTCTCGGCGACATCGCCCGTGTAGCGAGGGTCTTGGGGTCGCTCTTGGCTGCTTATGAAGTAAGCAATATCCCAGGCGTCTTGATCGCTGAGTGACCGCGGCTGACCAAGCGGCATATTTTGGTAAATAAAGCCCGCCATGGTTTCTACTCGCGCGATCCCCGCGCCCCAATTATTAGAGCCGTCGCCCCAAGGGGCTGGAAATACGTATTCGCCGTTTTCATAGTGGCCCGATCCATCCTTTTGGTGGCAAATCGAACAATTTTGCTGGTAAGCCGCTTCGCCTCTAGCGTAGTCGGGCTCTTCAGCTGGCTCATCCGGCGCGGGGAAGCCACGCCCATAGATCGGTTTGTCTGGATACATCGGCGCACCGGTGGCCAGCCACTGATGGTAGGCGCTCAGCGCCAGCATTTCATCGCTGCCATACTCCGGTGGCACGCCGTTCATGGAGTAAGCAAAGCAGCCTGCGATACGCTCTTCCAAGTTATTCACATGCTGGTTCTTACCACGGAAGTCCGGCAGCGTGATAGCCGCGGCCCACACTGGCGCACTGAACGGCACCCGCCCTTCGCCCAAATGACAGCTAGAGCAGTTCATATCATTGAACACGTTCTCACCACGCAACTGCTGCGTATTGGTGAATAGATCATGCCCATAGCGGATGACTTTCTTCAGCTCCGGATGAAGTTCGGAATTCTCAAGGTCTTCCATGGTGGGGGGCTCGTGTACCAGCATATTCAGCGCAGCATCTGGACGCTCTTCTGGCTGGGCAAAAACCGTGGCTGTATAAACGGTACCGAACGCAAGCGAGCAGCCGGTCAGCGTTATGACGAGGGAGCGACGACAGATGATCATTGTGCTGTCTCCTGTTCTTCTGAACCGGGTTGCGTGGCATACCAGGCAGACACCGCCTGAATGTCGTTATCGCTCATGCGCTTGGCAATGGCCCCCATGAGATTCTGTGGGTCGTTGATGCGTGTCTCGTTTTTCCACGCCCTCAACTGAGCGCTGATATAGCCAGCATGCTGGCTGGCGACACCTGGGAAGGTGCTGCCAACGCCCGTACCACCGGGCCCGTGGCAGCTTTGGCAGGAAACAATGTAGGCGTTCCAATCGCCGCGTTCGGCAAGCTGTTGACCCCGCGCCAGCAGCGCTTCGTCGGCCTCATCGCCGCCTTGCCCCGGCGTTACCGGCATTTGGCTATAGTATTCGGCAACATCGGCTATTTGCTGATCGTCGAGCATATTGGCAAACGTCATCATGGTCGCATTTTGACGCTGCCCGGCTTTAAAGTCGTGCAACTGCTTAGCGATATAGTCCGCATTCAGCCCCGCTAAGCGCGGCCATGACTCACCATTGGGCACATTCATACCGCTGCCATCGGCCTGATGACAGGCTGTGCAGGTAGCCGCTGCAGCCTGGCCTCGCTCCGCGTCACCCTGCTGCGCCAGCGCGCCTCCAGTGACTAAGCTAATCCCTATCAGCAGGCCAAACCTGCTTAAGTATTTTTTATTCATCTCGGTTTCTCCCTTGCGTTATCGTTGTTAGCTACCCGCCACTGGCACCACCAGACGGGCGGTAAAACCACCTCCAGCAGGGCTGACAAACGTCACTTCGCCACCAAAACGTTCGGCGATAGCAGCCACAATGGCTAACCCCAGTCCACTGCCTTGCTGTTTACTGGCGCGCCAGAATCGTTGAGTTAATTGTTCAAGCGTCGCGCCATCAACACCTGGGCCTTGGTCGCTAACGCTAAAGGTAAGATGGCGCTCCCCTGGCTCCCACTGCGCATCAAAGTTAACGGGGGCACCGGCGGGCCCATGGTTAATAGCGTTATCGAGCAAATTACGCAGCGCGGTGATAGCCAATTCGCGGGGCATCGCAAGGGCGACATCGGGCCAATGGGGCGACACTACAAAGCGGGCTGATTTGTTGTGCTGGCTATCCGCCAGGGCGTGTTCGGCCACATCTGCGACGCGACTAGCCTCACCATCATCAAAGCGCACACGCCCCTCTACGCGAGCCAGCGTGAGCAGTTGGTCAAGGGTTGAGCTCAACCGCACCACTCCCTCTTCAGCATAGTTGAGCGATGTTATTGCGGCCTGACCTTCGACCCGGCGAGCCACTTGCAGGTGGGTTTTGATCGCAGTAAGCGGCGTGCGCAGTTCGTGGGCAGCGTCGTTGGTAAAGCGCTGCTCGCGGATAATGGTTTGCTGTACGCGCGCTAGAAGCGCATTGAGGGTCTCAATCAGCGGACGAATCTCTTTAGGCAGGCCATAGGTAGCGACAGGGGCCAGTGCATCGGGGTGGCGATTGGCCAGCGATTCGCGCAGCCGTGTTAGCGGTGCTAAGCCACGCCAAACCCCCAGCCAAAGCGCAAACATGCTGCCTACCAGCGCTACGATAAAGGGCACCACGGTCATGCGTATAACGCCGCCGAGCAGCATATCGCGCTCATCCATACGATCAGCGGTGGTAATCACGATGCCACCGCGCTCGTAGGTAAATACCCGCCAAGTCACGTCGCCTGCCTGGCGATAAGTGTGGCCGCCCTCTCCCGGGGCGAGAATAGCGTCCATATCGGCATGGGTGCGCGCCATGATTTCGCCTTGGGGCGAGTGCACTTGGCAGGCCAGACCTTCAATGGGTGGAATAGACAGCACTGGATGCTCGGCATCCTCCCATACGTCAAACGGCAGCTGCAGGACTAACCCGGCCACCATTCTTGCCGACTGCGCTAAGCGCTGATCCAGGGTTTCCACAAACTTCTCTTCCAGGTCGCGCATCAGCCACGCCGCCGCCACACCCCAGAGCAGTGCCAGCGTTAATCCCAGAGTCAGCAGCAAGCGCGCACGTAAACTCATAGCTGCCCCTTATAGGGCGTACCGGCCGCATGTACCGCCTCGGGTTTGCCCAACCGATAGCCAAGCCCGCGCACTGTTTCAATCACGCCGCTACCCAACTTGCGGCGCAGGTGGTGGATATGCACATTCAGCGCATTGCTCTCAACATCGTCGTTCATACCGTAAAGGCTATCTTTGAGCTGGTCGGCTGACAGGACGCTGCGTGGCGATTGCAGGAAGGTTTCAAGCAGCACCAGCTCCCGGCGAGACAGCATAATCAGCTGTTCATCGACGTAGACCTCCCTAGCCGTTGGATCTAAGCAGAGTGCGCCATGGGCAATCAGGCCGCTGCTGCGCCCTGCTACTCGGCGTAACAAGGCGTGCAAACGCGCTACCAACTCATCTAAATCGAAAGGTTTCACCAGATAGTCGTCGGCGCCGCCCTGCAGTCCATCCACTCGGTCACGCACCGCATCCCTAGCGGTTAACACCAGCACGGGAACGTCATTGCCCTGCTCGCGCCACTCGGCCAGCAATTGAAGACCATCGCCATCGGGCAATCCGCGATCAAGAATGACCACATCACTGACCACCGTTCGCATCGCCTGACGGGCAGCGCTCCCCGTGGAGACGTGATCGACCACAAAGTCGAAGGTCATTAATCCAGCGCGAATACCCGAAGCAACCAGCGGGTCATCTTCAATCAACAAGACGTGCATAGCGGTTTCCTATTTATTACCCATCAGCATGGCGGACGGGCATTAACCCAGCGTTAAGACAAATAAAAACGCCCTTGCTTTGATGGCAAGGGCGCGGGCATGGCAATCGCCGAATAAGGACGAATGGCTAGGCGAGACGCTTAGCAGCAAACCACCCCAACACCATTGTCACCAGCATGGCCAATAGCGGTAAGGAAAGACCGCCAATGGAGGCAATCGCTGGCCCTGGGCAGTAGCCGGAAAGCCCCCAGCCGATGCCGAACAGGGCAGCGCCCCCTAATAACTTCGCGTCTAACTCTCGTTTGGTCGGTAACTGAAAGACGCCACCCAACAATGGTGCAGTACGCTTGAATACCAGCCGATAGCCAACAAAGGTGGTGATGACGGCCCCGCCCAATACGAACATCAGCGTTGGATCCCAGGCGCCCGCTACGTCTAGAAACCCCACTACTCGCGCGGGGTCGGTCATGCCTGAAACAGCTAAGCCGATACCGAAAAGTAGCCCCGCCGCATAGCCTGCCGCTGTTTTCATCCAATGACTCTTGTTTGACTGACTCATACTCCACCGCCTAGGCCTAGCATGTGGCGCGAGATATAAACGGTCACTAGCGCCGTCAGCAAAAACATACCGGTGGCCGCCATGGAGCGTGGTGCCAAGCGCGCCAGCCCGCATACCCCATGGCCGCTGGTACAGCCACTGCCCAGCCCCGTGCCTACGCCCACTAACAGCCCAGCCACCAGCATTAACCCTACGCCTCCCACCGGCGCGCCAATCACCTCACCAGGGCTTCCGGCAACGTTGCCCAAACCACCACCTAACGCCATAAGCAGAAGCGGGCCGCTAATCAGCCCTAACAGAAAAGCCACTCGCCAAGCGCTATCGCCCTTGGGGCGCTGGGTTATCAAGTTACCCACGATGCCACTGATACCGGCGATACGCCCCAGCGTTGCCATCAGCCAGGTAGCGGAAAGCCCAATTAATACACCCCCAACCAGCCCTTGTAAGCCTGCTGTCCAATCCACTGATCACTCCTCAGCTCGCACTTAAACCGTTAGAAAAAATTAAGCGGCACTTTGAGATAGACAGTGCCGTTCTCTTCCGCCGGAGGCAGCTCCCCCGCACGCATATTGACCTGCACCGAAGGAATAATGAGCCGTGGCATGCCTAAGGTGGCGTCGCGCTCAGTGCGCATCTTCACGAACTCGTCTTCGCTGATACCTTCATGAACATGGACGTTCTCACTGCGCTGTTCCGCAACGCTGGTTTCATGCTGAAAGGTATCGCGACCGGGAGCTTTATAGTCGTGGCATAAGAACAGCCGCGTCTGCTCGGGAAGCGCCAATACTTTTTGGATAGAGTGATAAAGAGTGCGCGCATCTCCACCGGGAAAGTCGCACCGCGCGGTGCCATAATCCGGCATAAATAGCGTATCGCCTACAAAGGCGGCATCGCCTATTACGTAGGTTAAACAAGCGGGCGTATGTCCTGGGGTATGCAGCACCTGGCCCTGTAATTGGCCAACGGCGAACGTATCCCCTTCTTCAAACAGCGCATCAAACTGGCTGCCATCCCGAGCAAACTCACTGCCCGCATTGAATGCCTTACCGAATATCTCCTGCACCTTCACTATGTTGGCACCAATGCCGGTTTTACCCCCTAACTGTTCATGTAGGTATGGCGCTGCCGAGAGGTGGTCTGCATGTACATGGGTCTCCAAAATCCAGACTACATCGAGATCGTGTTCGCGAATAAAAGCGATGATGGTGTTAGCAGATCGCACGTCGGTTCGCCCAGCGGCATAATCAAAATCGAGTACCGAATCTATAATTGCGCAGGCACGGCTATCAGGGTCTTGGACGACATAGCTAAAGGTGTTCGTAGGCTCATCAAAAAAGTGCGTAACGATTGGGCGTTGCATCGTTGCCTCCCATAGGGGTGGTGATCTCAATCTCATGCTATAAAGACAGCATAGTGCATTTTAAGTTCTATATTTAGATTATTTTAGAATATAAGGGTGCTATATATCCCAAAAGAGTGTTCAAGACTATTTTTGCTAAGGTCTGCTCCATTTAGGCCGATAATGAAGGAGTTACTCAATTACAAAAATTAGGAAGAACATGACTCACTTAACAACGACACAAAAACTCTGGGGAACGCTGGGTATTATCTGGGTTGCCATGCTGCTATTGGTTGGCTGGCTTGCCTGGGAGAACCGCCAGACGATTGAGAGCGAACGCCGCGATAGCATTCAATACGTAGTGGAAAGCGTGCAAAACCAAATTGAAGCCCTGCAAGAACGGGTAGCCTCCGGTGAACTTAGCCTGGAAGAAGCGCAGCAGCGTGCGATCGATAATATGTCTAGCGTTAGCTTTGGGGCGGGCGAGTATATCTTTTCATTCAACGATGACTTACTGATTATATCGCATCCTAGCCGCACACCCGGCACTGACATGACCAATTATGAAGACGCCAGCGGGATGGCGCTGTACCCCGAGTTGCTGCGTGTCGCGCAAGCAGGTGGTGGTCACGTCAATTACTATTCTACCCGCGCGGGTGGCGACGAGCAGCTGCCGAAAACCAGTTATGTAGCGCACCTTCCCGAATGGGACTGGTCACTGGCGACCGGCGTTTATGTCGATGATATTAATGCCGCCTTTATTGCCGGTTTGATTCGCTCGATCGTGATACTACTGATCATTGGCCTGCCGGTAACGCTGCTGATGGGATGGGTTATTCGTGATGTTTCTCGTCGTTTAGGTGGAGACCCACGCTATGCAGCCAACGTAGTACGTCATATTGCCGACGGCGACCTGACCCAGGTCACACGGCTTTCGCCGAAGGATCAACAGAGCTTACTTTTTAATATCAACCGGATGCGTGAAGCTCTTGCCGAGACGATTGGTGACATCCACCTAGGTGCAAGCCAGGTCAACAGTGGCGTAGAGCAGATCGTGGGCGTAAACGAAGAGCTTTCGACCCGCACCGAAGAGCAGGCAGCATCACTAGCTGAAACCGCTTCCAGTATGGAACAGCTCACCGCGACTGTTAAGCAAAATGCTGAACACGCTGACCATGCGCGTAAGCTTGCCACCAGAGCGGCCGATAGCGCTCAGCGCGGCAGCGACTCGATGTCGTCCGTCACGACCACTATGGCGACGATTAACGAAAGCGCCACACAGATGAGCAGCATCGTTAACACCATTGACGGTATCGCTTTCCAAACCAATATTTTGGCACTGAACGCGTCAGTTGAAGCCGCCCGAGCAGGTGATCAAGGGCGCGGCTTTGCGGTTGTCGCCAATGAGGTTCGTCAACTTGCCAGCCGCTCAGCTGCTGCGGCACAGGAGATTAAAACGCTGATCGAAGCGTCGGACAGCAAAGTAGTTGAAGGCAGCCGCCAAGTACGCGACACCGGTGATGTGATTAACAGCATGGTCGATGATATCAAACAGCTCAGTACGCTGGTTCAGGAAATTTCTGCGGCTACCATTGAACAGAGCAGCGGCATTGAGCAGGTCAACCAAGCGGTAACGCAAATGGATCAAATGACCCAGCAAAATGCCAGCTTGGTGCAAGAAAGCACTCACGCGACTCAAGCCCTGGCCCAGCTCAGCGCCCAGCTGCGCCAACTGGTTGCCCACTTCCGCATTCACCAGAGCACGGAGCATACACAGGCAAGCTTACCCGCCTCCTCACCCGCCCCGCAGACCGCTCATCAGCATAGCGATTTTTGATGTTTTGTCATTGCGAGCGCAGTGAAGCAATCTCAGGGTTACCTGCCACCGCAGATCGAGATTGCCGCGTCGCTGCGCTCCTCGCAATGACGTAGGTGATATCATTGAAATCCTTCACCTGTCATTGCGAACGTAGTGAAGCAATCTCGGGGTTACCTGCCACCGCAGATCGAGATTGCCTCGTCGCTGCGCTC
>NZ_VCQL01000047.1:0-4768 GCF_005937175.1 Halomonas sp. ATBC28
CCATTTGGCAGGACGGCGAGCCGCTACGCCGCGTGCATGGGATGATTTCAGAGCTTCACCGCGGCGATAGGGGGCACCGCCGCAGCTTTTACCGGGTCGAGATCCGCCCCGCTCTGTGGCGGCTATCGCTGCGCCATAATTCGCGGATCTTTCAGGACACCTCGCCTTTTGACGCCATCACCACCCTCGCTAATGAGCGTAGCCTCACCGATATCGGCTTTGCGACTACTCGCACGCCCCTTGATCGGGAGTTTTTGGTTCAGTACCGGGAGACCGATCTGGCCTTTATCGAGCGTTTAGCCGCCGAAGAGGGCTGCTTCTATTTCCATGAGTTTGAGAACGCCGAGGGTGGCAAACACCAGCTGGTGTTTGCCGATGCCACCGTGGTATTGCCCAGCGTGGGCGAGCGCACCTACCACGGCCGCGCCGGAGGCACACCGCCCCGACGCCATGTGCGTAAATTGCGTCAGGCCAACCGCGTGCGCCCCGCCTCGGCGATGCTCAAGGACTACACCTTTAAAAACCCGCCCTATGCGCAGATCCATGAGCACCTCGCTCCCAACTTGGGCGAACACGCCCAGCGGGAGGATTACGAACACTTTGACTACCCTGGCCGCTACAAGAAGGACGCCTCCGGCAAGCCGTTTACCCGCCACCGGTTAGAGTCCCTGCGCGCCGACGCCACCACCGCCGAGGCCGAGAGTGACTTACCGGAGCTCGCCCCGGGTATCTGCTTTACCCTCACCGACCACGATATCGATAGCCTTAACCAAGCGTGGCAGGTGGTCTCGGTGGTGCACCACGGCGAACAGCCCCAGGCCCTGGAAGAGGACGGTATGGCGCGGGGTGGTAATGGCGGTAGCAGTGCCCAGTCGGGCGAGCTGATGACCCGTTACCACAACGACGTGGTGATCATGCCGAAGGATCAGACTTTCCGCCCGGTGCCCAATCCCAAACCGCGGGTCGATGGGCCCCAGGTGGCCTTTGTGGTCGGCCCCGAAGGCGAAGAGATCTACTGCGACGAACACGGCCGGGTCAAGGTGCAGTTCCCCTGGGATCGCTACGCCGAACCCAACGAGACCGCCAGCTGTTGGATACGGGTGGCTCAGGGTTGGGCAGGCGGTGGCTACGGCAGTATGGCGATCCCCCGGATCGGCCACGAGGTCATTGTCTCGTTTTTAGAGGGCGACCCCGATCAACCGCTGGTCACCGGGCGCACCTACCACGCGGTGAATACCCCGCCCTACCCGCTGCCGGAGCACAAAACCCGCACGGTGATCCGCACCCAAAGCCATAAGTCGGAAGGCTTTAACGAACTGCGCTTCGAGGACGCCACCGGTGAAGAGCAGATCTGGCTGCACGCCCAAAAAGACCTGGAGCTGCTCACCCTTAACGACCGCACCGAGGAGATCCGCCGGGACAGCCACCTTAAGCTCCACCGCAACCGCTTGAGCGAAATCCATAACGACGATCACCTCACCGTACACGGCAAGCGCTACACTCAGATCAAGGGCGATGACCACCTTCAGGTCGATCAAACCCGCCATGAGGTCTACGGCGAGGCGCAGCTGGTGGAGACCGGCCGCGAGTTACACCACAAGGCGGGCAGCCAGATCGTCCTGGAAGCGGGTAGCGAGATCACTCTTAAAGCCGGGGGTAGCTTTATCAAGCTCGACCCCGGCGGGGTGACCATTGTCGGCCCTCAGGTCAAGATCAACTCCGGCGGTAGCCCCGGGCGCGGCCAGGGCCACGCCATTGTGCTGCCCCGCTTACCCTTTGAGGCCGAGCCCGAGGAGAGCGAGGACGTTACCCTCGAACCGCATCAGACCCCACTGCTCAGCAGCGACATCACCGCCGCCACCCCGTTAGCCTTGGACGATATCGACATCACCGATGGCCTGGCCGACGACTGCAGTGCCTGCCAACCCGCGGTGGGCAGCCCGGTGAACCCGCTGCTGGGCGCCAAGCTGCTGCCCGCCGAGACCGATTTTGCGCTACCCGCGCCACGGCCGTTTGTGTTTAGTCGCGGCTATCTCTCCAGCAACGGGCGGATTGGGGTACTCGGTCAGGGTTGGTCGGTGCCCGGCGAAAGCCTCGTCATCACCCTCAGCGATGACGCCTGTATCGTCCATGATGCCCAGGGGCGTCAAATTACCTTTGGGCCACTGGCCCCCGGCCAGGCGCGCTTCTCGCCCACCGAGCAGCTATGGATACGCCGTGGGGGTGCCTCAGCCGATGGAGAGAGCAACGCGCCTCGCTGGCACGTGCTGGATGAGACGCTGCGCCAGGATCCCGAACGTATTGTTCTTAGCGATGCCAGCGGTCTTTATTATGTGTTTGCTAACCCAGCCTCTGCCCATCCAGCAGACGTGGCGACAACCTCGGATGCGACTTCGGGTAATAGCTCAAGCGATAACGCTGCTCGCTGGTCACTGATCGAAGAGCGCGACCGCAACGGCTATGCCACCCAGTACCACTGGGAAGCCGGTCTGCTGGTCACGGTGATCGACAGCGCCCAGCGTCGCTACCAATTCGTTTACGACAGCCTGCTTCCTGCCCAGCCCGACGATGCCGGGCAGCGCCTAACCGGCGTCAAGCTGGTGCAAGCACACGACGGCAGCGCCCAGGACGATTGGCTGGTGCGCTACTCGTATAGTCCCGTCGGGGATTTGATTGCAGTGCGCCATCGCCACGGTGAAGTGGTACGCGAGTTCGAGTGGCAAGATCATATGCTCACCGCCCACCGGGTCCCCGGGGGCATGGAAGCCCACTACACCTGGGATCGCCACGCCCCGGATGGTCGCGTGGTGGGCCAGCAGGAAGCAGGAGGTTTAGCGCGGACGTACAGCTACCAAGTGGATCACACCCTGGTCACCGACAGCCTGGGCCGGGAGGAGCGCTACCACTTTGTGGGCAGCGGCCCCGGCCGCCGCTGGACGGCCCATACCCGCGCCGACGGCTCGCGCATCGAGTTCCGCTACGACCGGGCCGGTCTCAAAGTAGCCACCGTGGATCCGCTGGGCCACGAGACGCTGATTGAGCGGGATGAGCATGGGCAAGTGATTGCACAGACCGGCCCGGACGGCACCCGCTGGGCCATTGAGCGCGATGCCCTGGGCCAGCCGGTGAGTATCGAAGGGCCTGAGGATCAAACGTGGCAAATAACGCGCAACGAACAGGGGCTTCCAGTGGAAGTCACCGGGCCGGAAGGCACTACCGCCTTCGCCTACGATCACGATGCTTTGCCTGATCGCCCCACGACTATTACCGATGCGGTTGGGGCAACCCACCAACGCGAGTGGAACGCCCTGGGCCAGGTCACCGCCCAGATCGACTGCTCCCAGCAGCGTACCGAGTACGCCTATGACCGCCACGGCTATCTGGCCAGCGTCACCAACGTCTTGGGCGAGACCACCCGCACCCAGCACGACGAGATGGGTCGGCGACTCGCCACGCAACTGCCGGACGGCACCCACTGGCACCACCATGTGGATGCTCTTGGGCGCCTGGTGGAGCTGGAAGGCCCCCAAGGGTTTCGTCAGCAGTTCTTCTTTGATGACCACGGCCGCCCGGTGCAGCGCATCGAGGCCGACGGCAGCCAGCAGTTTACCGCTTACGATGACATTGGCCGTCTCAGCGAACTCACCCTGGGCAATGGCGCGGTTTACCGTTTTGCTTATGACGACATGGATCGCTTAGCCCGCGAGACCGGCCCTGATGGCCGGGAGCAGCAGTACCGCTACGATGACGCCGGGCGACTGATCGAGCGCATTGAGGCCAACCGCCCCGGCCCCGACGGCCAGCCGCTGGTCACCCGTTACGATTACGATGAAGCTGGCCGCCTCACCGCCCGCCACCTGCCCGCGACCGAGCACGCCCCGGCCAGCACGGAGCAGTACCAGTGGGGTACCAATGGTCAGCTACTCAGCGTCACCAACGATCATGGTGAAGTCACATTCAGCTATGACCACGCCCAACGCTTAATCGGCGAACAGCAGCAACATGCCGATAGCGGCTGGCAGTGGCAGCACCAGCACAGTCTCACCGCCACCGGCGCGCCCCAGGCCAGCCAGTTTGGGGATCTCCCCGCGCTCAACTGGCATACCTATGGCAGCGGCCACCTGCACGGCATGAACGCCCCCGGCTTGGATCTTGAGATCGCCCTGGAACCCGACGCCCTGCACCGGGAGACCCAGCGCCGTCTCAGCACCGGTGCCAATGCGCACAATCAACCGCTGGTGCTGGAGCGCGGGTATACGAACCTGGGCCAGCTGGATCACCTCACCCTGCGCAGCCCGGACACCACTAGCCAGCAGGACTACCAATACGACGCCCTAGGCCGGATGAGCTTCCGCAGCCTACAAGGCGATCCAGCAGAAAAAGTCATTGCCTACAGCTACGACGCCGCCGGGCGCTTGATCGGCAGCCAACACGGCGACCACGCCCACCGCTACTCGGTGGACGCGGCCGGTAATCGGTTAGAAGGCCAACAGGCCCTTTCTGATAATCGCCTGGGGCAGTTAAACGGTACCCGCTACCGCTACGACGGCGCCGGTAACCTGATCGAACGCCAACAGCCCAACGGCGAACGCCTAACCCTGAGCTACGACGGCGCGAATCGCTTAGTGCACTTGATCCACGCCAGCGAGCTGGGGGCTACCCGCGAAGCCACTTACCGTTATGACGGCCTAGGAAGACGCATCAGCAAAACCGTGCGCCACACCAACGGCACCACCGCCACCACCCACTACGGCTGGGACGGTGATCG
>NZ_VCQL01000048.1:0-3372 GCF_005937175.1 Halomonas sp. ATBC28
GGGTATACGGATTTAATGGTTGATGGGGCACCTTCACCCCATCAATCTGATACCACCCTCAGATGGTTGATAGATCGACTCCGTAGTTGAGTTCCTCTGCGAAGTCCGGCAGTCCGTAACCGATGGTTTTCTTGTAGAAAGGAGAGACCTTCGCAGTCGGTGCCTTCTTCTTGTGCTTCGTGGTGTAGAGCATTCGTGCCCGCATCACCTCGAAGGAGTAACCGCGCCCTTCACGGTTCTTGTCCTTGGCCAGTCGGTTGATGGACTCCGTGTAAGCGTTGGTGACGGGCATGTCCGTCTCGAAGTAGGTCATGGTCTCTTCGCGCCAGTTTCCCACTGCCCTGACCAGATCGCTCCAGACTTCCTTTTGGCCCTTCGGGATGGTGGCTATCCACTCGTCCAGGGCGGCTTCTGCCTGGAGCCGTGTGGTGGCGTCCCAGATGCCGTAGAAGCGCTCCTTGTGCTCGTAGGCGGCCAGCAGTTGCGGGAACGCGCCTGTCCAGGTCTCCATGATGAGGCGCTCCCGGTCTGAGACTTCGTGAGCGCGTTTCAGCAGGATTTTCCGGTCTCCCTTGAGAGTCCGGCTCTGGGACGGTTTCAGCTCCTTTCTGAGGCCCTTGCGCACTCTCTCTAGGGCATCGTTGGCCATGCGCACCACATGGAACTTATCGACCACGATACGGGCTTGGGGCAGCACAGCCTTGACCGCTGCCCGGTAGGGGTTCCACATGTCCATGCTGACGATCTCGACCTTCTGCCGGTCTTTCAGCTTCATCAGGTAGTTGGTCACCACGTCCTGGCGGCGGGTGGCCAGCAGGTCGAGCAGGGTTCGCTCCTCAATGTTGGTCAGAATGCAGCGGTAGCGCTTGTTCAGGTATAGCTCGTCAATGCCCAGGATGCGGGGCGTCTCGAAGCGGTGCCAGCGCCCCAGGAACTCGGCGCGGGCGTTGAAGATGTCGCGCACCGTCTTCTCGTCCAGGCCGGTCTGTGCCGCCACAAAGGTGTAGGGGTGGTTGAAGGATTCCTTCTCCACGTACTCATGCAGCCGCAGTGTCATACGGAATCCGTCCACCATCTCCGGTAGCTGGGGCCTGAATGTTGTCTTGCAGGCCCGGCAGGTGTATCGGCGGCGGACCACCCAGAGAGTGACCCGCTTGCCGTGGATGGGCAGATCACGATAGGGAACGTCACGCTTGCCGAACCGTACGAACTCACCCTGCACGCCGCATTCCTCGCAGGCGATGGGATCGGGCACGTCCACCTGGAAGTGCATTTCGTCGTCGGTTGATTTGCAGCCCAGTACTTGGTATTGCGGCAGGTGAAGGATGTTGTCGGGAAGTTCGGTCATGGTGTTGTATAGGCGTAGGTGTCAGTCAGATCCATCCGGCTCGGCATTGGTGTTTGCTTTTTTACCCAACAAGCTGCTGGAAACGAAAAGTAAGGCACCGAGGACAATTGCAATATCAGCCAGGTTGAAGGCCGGCCAATGCCAGTCTCGCCAATAGAAATCAAAGGAATCCACAACATAGCCGCGAAAGACCCGGTCAATCAGGTTGCCCATGGCGCCACCGAGGATAAGACTGTAAGCGATGGCTTCTCCTTTATGACGATTTTCAAGGATCAGCTTGATCAGAAAAATCGAGACCACTACCGCGATTCCGATAAAAAAGTAGCGCTGCCAGCCTCCACCATTCGCAAAAAGACTGAATGCGGCACCGGTGTTCCATAGGTGCACCCAGTTAAAGAACGGGGTCACCGAAACATACTCGCCATAGGCCATTGATTGCTGCACCAGCCACTTTACAGCCTGATCAGACGCTGCCAGCAGGCCCGATATGGACAATAGGGCATACGGCGAGAGCTTTTTGCCAATAATGAGCATTATTTAACCCTTCAACGCCAAAATGCGTCTGGCACCGTTAAGTACAATGCCCCCCGCGATGGTGCCGATAATCAGATCCGGATAATTGGAACCGGTCCACGCGACCAGGGCGCCGGCGGTGATGACCCCCAGGTTGATCACCACGTCGTTGGCCGAGAATATCCAGCTTGCCTTCATGTGCGCCCCGCCTTCCCGATGTTTGGATATGAGCAGCAGACAACTGGTATTGGCAATCAATGCGACGAATGCGATAGCCATCATCACCAGCGATTCAGGCTCACTACCGAATACAAAGCGTCTCACCACCTCTACGAGCACGCCCACAGCCAAGATCAGTTGCAGTACACCAGCAAGATGCGCGGCACGTACCTGCATTTTCACGCTATGTCCAACCGCATAAAGGGCAAGCCCGTACACCGCCGCATCGGCAAAATTGTCCAGGGATTCTCCAATCAGGCCGGTGGACTGGGCGATCAGACCGGCAGTCATTTCCACCACGAACAGAAGTGCATTGATGCCGAGCAACCAGCGCAGGGTCCCGGATTCTTGCTTAGCAGAAGCTGCCGAAAACTCGGCGGCCTTGATGGTCTCCGGATTTGCAGCGACGGTTTCCTGAAGCGAGGCGCCTAGCCCCAAGGTCTTCAGTTTCGAGGTGACGGGCTCGACCTCGCCGTCATGCACGACCTTCAGCCGGCGGTTCGACAAGTCGAAGGACAGCGCCCGAATCTCCTCAAAGCCGTTCAGGGCTAGGCGAATCATTCGTTCTTCTGATGGACAGTCCATCTTCGGCACGGCATAAACACTGACCCATCTCCCTGGCGCCTCGGAGGAGGCCTGTATATCGGTATCCGCTGCGGACGTTGCATCACCGCCACAGGCGCCACCACAGGATTTGCTCATGATACGACTCCACTTGAACAATGTTGTGGTACCATTTAAAACTATAAAGCTACTATAAGGTCAATAGAGTAAAGAATCCGTTGGGGAGGAGGCTGATGCGCATTGGTCAGTTGGCGCAGTTGGTAGGGGTCGAAACACAGACGATCCGCTTCTATGAACAGCAGGGCTTGTTGCCGCCGCCTGATCGGCAGGACAACGGTTACCGTGTCTATACCGAGAAGCATGGTGAGGGGCTGGCCTTCATCCGTCGCTGCAGAATCCTGGGCCTGTCACTGGCTGAGATTCACGAACTACAGAGCTATCAGGACGACCCTCATCAGCCTTGTACCGCCGTCAACGCCTTGCTCGATGATCACATCTCTCATGTGCGGTCGCAGATAACCGCTCTGCAAGCGCTTGAGAAACAACTCGTTTCACTGAGAGCGAGTTGCAACGATGACCGGGAAGTTGAGGCGTGTGGGGTTCTTGCTGGAATTAGCGAAGGAAACATGCACCAGCAGTAGGTGAAGCATCAACCAGATAATCCGATGAGATGCCGGTCTGTCTCACTCTCATGCAAAGGTAAGATCAACCATTTAATCCGCTTACCC
>NZ_VCQL01000049.1:0-3188 GCF_005937175.1 Halomonas sp. ATBC28
AATAAGTGCCTGACGATGACCTACTCTCGCATGGGGAGACCCCACACTACCATCGGCGCTAAGCGGTTTCACTTCTGAGTTCGGCAAGGGATCAGGTGGTTCACGCGTGCTATGGTCGTCAGGCGTAACTGTTAATGTACATCATGCTGACTAGCGTTTTTGCTATCTTGTGATCGTCTCATTGCCTGCCGCCCTGGCGTTATGTCGCTTGGGCCACACGCTGCGTATCCGGTTTTCATTGACGTCATCATCGCGACCAGACCCCTTGGGTGTTATAGGGTCAAGCCTCACGGGCCATTAGTACACGTTAGCTCAACGCCTTGCAGCGCTTCCACACCGTGCCTATCAACCAGCTGGTCTCGCTGGGCCCTTCAGGAGGCTCTAGGCCTCAGGGATGTCTCATCTTGAAGGGGGCTTCCCGCTTAGATGCTTTCAGCGGTTATCCCGTCCGACCATAGCTACCCGGCAATGCCACTGGCGTGACAACCGGAACACCAGAGGGTCGTCCACTCCGGTCCTCTCGTACTAGGAGCAGCCCTTCTCAAACATCCAACGCCCACGGCAGATAGGGACCGAACTGTCTCACGACGTTCTAAACCCAGCTCGCGTACCACTTTAAATGGCGAACAGCCATACCCTTGGGACCGACTTCAGCCCCAGGATGTGATGAGCCGACATCGAGGTGCCAAACACCGCCGTCGATGTGAACTCTTGGGCGGTATCAGCCTGTTATCCCCGGAGTACCTTTTATCCGTTGAGCGATGGCCCTTCCATACAGAACCACCGGATCACTAGAACCTGCTTTCGCACCTGCTCGACGTGTCTGTCTCGCAGTCAAGCACCCTTATGCTCTTGCACTCATTGCACGATGTCCGACCGTGCTGAGGGTACCTTCGTGCTCCTCCGTTACTCTTTAGGAGGAGACCGCCCCAGTCAAACTACCCACCACACACTGTCCTCGATCCGGATAACGGACCTGAGTGAGAACGCCAATGATGCCAGGCTGGTATTTCAAGGTTGGCTCCCTCCGAACTGGCGTCCAGAGTTCTAAGCCTCCCAGCTATCCTACACAGGCAACATCAGCGTCCAGTGTGAAGCTATAGTAAAGGTTCACGGGGTCTTTCCGTCTAGCCGCGGGTACACCGCATCTTCACGGCGATTTCAATTTCACTGAGTCTCGGGTGGAGACAGCGTGGCCATCATTACGCCATTCGTGCAGGTCGGAACTTACCCGACAAGGAATTTCGCTACCTTAGGACCGTTATAGTTACGGCCGCCGTTTACCGGGGCTTCAATCAAGAGCTTCGCCTTGCGGCTAACACCATCATTTAACCTTCCGGCACCGGGCAGGCGTCACACCCTATACGTCCGCTTGCGCGTTAGCAGAGTGCTGTGTTTTTAATAAACAGTTGCAGCCACCTGGTATCTTCGACCGGTTCGGGCTAGGAGAGCAAGTCTCTTCACCCTATGCCGGCGTGCCTTCTCCCGAAGTTACGGCACCATTTTGCCTAGTTCCTTCACCCGAGTTCTCTCAAGCGCCTTGGGATTCTCACCCTGACCACCTGTGTCGGTTTGGGGTACGGTCGCACATGATCTGAAGCTTAGAGGCTTTTCCTGGAAGCGTGGCATCAGTGACTTCCTGACCGTGGTCAGTTCGTCTCGTGTCTCGGCTTTAAGACCCCGGATTTACCTAAGGTCTCGGCCTACTCACTTTCACCAGGACTACCAACGCCTGGCTCACCTAGCCTTCTTCGTCCCCCCATCGCAACCATGTCCGGTACGGGAATATTGACCCGTTTCCCATCGACTACGCCTTTCGGCCTCGCCTTAGGGGCCGACTCACTCTGCTCCGATTAGCGTCGAACAGAAACCCTTGGTCTTCCGGCGAGGGCGTTTTTCACGCCCTTTATCGTTACTCATGTCAGCATTCGCACTCGTGATACCTCCAGCGAACTTCTCAATTCACCTTCATTGGCTTACACGACGCTCCTCTACCGCTCATCCAGAGGATGAACCCGTAGCTTCGGTACCTGGTTTAGCCCCGTTACATCTTCCGCGCAGGCCGACTCGACTAGTGAGCTATTACGCTTTCTTTAAAGGATGGCTGCTTCTAAGCCAACCTCCTAGCTGTCTGAGCCTTCCCACATCGTTTCCCACTTAACCAGGATTTCGGGACCTTAGCTGACGGTCTGGGTTGTTTCCCTTTTCACGACGGACGTTAGCACCCGCCGTGTGTCTCCCACGCGCTACTCACCGGTATTCGGAGTTTGCCTCGGGTTGGTAAGTCGGGATGACCCCCTAGCCGAAACAGTGCTCTACCCCCGGCGGTACTACGTGAGGCGCTACCTAAATAGCTTTCGAGGAGAACCAGCTATCTCCGAGCTTGATTAGCCTTTCACTCCGATCCACAAGTCATCCAAATCTTTTTCAACAGATCCTGGTTCGGGCCTCCAATTGATGTTACTCAATCTTCACCCTGCTCATGGATAGATCGCTCGGTTTCGGGTCTATATCCAGCGACTGTGTCGCCCAGTTAAGACTCGGTTTCCCTACGGCTCCCCTATACGGTTAACCTCGCCACTGAATATAAGTCGCTGACCCATTATACAAAAGGTACGCAGTCACAGAACAAGTCTGCTCCTACTGCTTGTACGCACACGGTTTCAGGATCTATTTCACTCCCCTCTCCGGGGTTCTTTTCGCCTTTCCCTCACGGTACTGGTTCACTATCGGTCAGCCAGGAGTATTTAGCCTTGGAGGATGGTCCCCCCGTCTTCAGTCAAGGTTTCTCGTGCCCCGACCTACTCGATTTCACAT
The DNA here is from genome assembly GCF_005937175.1 of Halomonas sp. ATBC28. Taxonomy (NCBI): domain Bacteria; kingdom Pseudomonadati; phylum Pseudomonadota; class Gammaproteobacteria; order Oceanospirillales; family Halomonadaceae; genus Halomonas; species Halomonas sp. ATBC28. The sequence continues at coordinate 2,818 of NZ_VCQL01000049.1, forward strand.
GATCAGATTTTCGACTACGGGGCTATCACCCGCTACGGCCACGCTTCCCAGCGTGTTCGCCTAATCAGTCTCATGCTTAAGGGCTGGTCCCCGTTCGCTCGCCGCTACTAGGGGAATCTCGGTTGATTTCTTTTCCTCAGGGTACTTAGATGTTTCAGTTCCCCTGGTTCGCCTCGTACACCTATGTATTCAGTGCACGATACTCATCTTGTGATGAGTGGGTTTCCCCATTCAGAAATGCCCGGGTCACAGGTTGTTGCCACCTCACCGAGCCTTATCGCAGGCTACCACGTCTTTCATCGCCTCTGGCTGCCTAGGCATCCACCGTGTGCGCTTCATTGCTTGACCCTATAACCCGAAGGAGTCTGGAT